>DAISIS010000340.1:0-6317 GCA_036821925.1 Pirellulaceae bacterium | reverse complement strand
ATCCGTCATAACGTCGTGCGAACGGCCCCGCAGACACTCTGATGCCGTGCCTCTGCCGCACACCCGGCCCCCCACGGAACCGCGAAAAGGCTAGTGTGTCTGCCGGCATTCCGGCAAAAGGCGGTCTGAATCAGGGAATAAACGGCCTGGCGGCGGCATCAAATCACATGTCATGATGCTCTACCGCGTGCTTGCCGACGTTACGGTGGTGATCCACCTCGCCTACGCCAGTTTCATTGTGCTGGGACTGGCGGCCATCCTGTTGGGCATCGTCAGACGCTGGTCCTGGATTCGCAACTTCTGGTTTCGTATGGTCCACCTGCTCATGATCGGGATGGTGGCAGCCGAAACCGTCTGTGGCATCGATTGTCCGCTGACCGTGTGGGAAAACCGACTGCGAACCCTGGCGGGCGAGACAACCTATGCGGGTTCTTTTATTGGCAGTTGGGCCAATGCACTCCTCTTTGTGGAAATGCCCGAGTGGTTGCTGTCCACAGCGTACCTGCTGTTCTTGTGCCTGGTATTGGCCACATTTGTGGCAGCGCCACCAGGTCGACCTTGGCAGCGACGGTCGACGACCGATCAGCGTCCCCCGGCTGCAACCGGACCGCTGTAACAGTTCGCTGAGGCAGTTCCTGCTGGCCTTCCCCCAAGGCGTCTGCGTCCCAGACAATCCCGTGGTCGAGCTTCTTCAGCGTCTGGTGGTGATCGATCAGTCCAGGGCGTCCAGCAGTGCTTGGCGCACCTGGCGGAAGGCCGCCACGTCGCGCACGTAGTCGGTGAACGAGACGACAACTGTCTGCGCCAGCGCGGCCGCCCGCTCAGGGTCTCGACTGGCCAGCACCTTGAGCAACTCATAGTCTTCCACGCCGTCGCGCATGGCCTCGTGCCGGATCGAATCGAGCAGTTGCCGATCGCCCGGGTACACAATCCAGGCGTCGCCCGGCGGCAGGAAACTGGGACCGCCATGCGGCGGCTCCAGCACCGTAAAGGAATTTCCGCCACGCCACTGGTTGAAACCCCAATGCAGATAGCCGGTGAATCCCCAGCGAAAATTCATCCAGTGCAGCACACGGGTCTTAATCAAGGGGTAGTCGACGAAACGGTTGGGGTACGCGCCCGCGGGAAACAGGCAGGTATAGATCCACACCTCTTTGCCCGCCTCCAACCGCTGCAGCATGCGGTCGAGCGACTGGTCGAAGCGTCCCAGCTGCGGCACCCACACGTCGCAGTGCTGCTCGAAGAACGCAAAGTCGTCCCGCACGTCCAACGCTTCCATGATCGCGAACTCCGGAGCGAACTCGCGGACATACCCGGCGAGCACGGCATACGGCTCGAGCTGGTGCCCATGCGGTTCGTCCGTGATATGGATGCGGAAGCGGTCCAGCCAGTTCCGGCTTCGCAGATGGTCCCGCAGGGCGGTCAGGTAGATGCGGTATCCTTCGCGCGCCGCCGGATCGCTCACTTCGATGATCGCCTCCTGCGGCTTGCCCTGCTCGATCCGCCAGATACGCGCTTTGACGTGTCCGTCGTATCCCTCCCGCCAGGCGATGGGCTGGCCTTCAATGTACGTCTTCCGCTCCCCCCCGCGGGCCCGGGAGAACGCTTCGACCCAGGCGTCAAAGAGGGTGAAGTCGAAGCTCAACTGGCCGTCGTCGGTGGCAACCGGCTTGATGAAGGGCGGATCGAGCGGTGTCCAGAACATGTTCTGCCGATGCGCCCACATGCTGTCGAACAACTGATTCGCACAGGTCCACCAGTCCGCGCTCCCCGCTGGCACCCGCCCATACTTCATCTCTTCCGGACGCACCGAGAACCAGTTCGTCAGCAGCAGCTCACCTTGAAACGGCACGGTCGCCGAGTGTACGGTCAACTCCAATGGCAGTTCCACGACCGTGTCCCCCGCCATCACTTCGACCTGCGTGCGATAGTTCCCCGGGACCGCCGCGGCGGGCACCTCTACATCCAACCAGAAACACTCCGTCCGGTCGGCCGCCAGTTCCCAGACGGCGCCGGGAAACAACGGATCGGGCAGCTCGGCCGGCGGTTCGGCCACGCGTTCCTCTCTGGGCGTAAGGTGCGTCCCGCGCGTGATCGGCACCCGGCCCACCGTGCGCACACGAACCTCCAGACCAGGTCCCAGCGGCGGGGCCTGCAGCGTTACACGGCAAGCGGTCGAACTGCGCACGGCCACTTGGATCGCTTCATACTCGCCGCGCGCGGCATGCAGCGCCCCAGTCACGGGGGACGCGGGGGGCACGTCGCCGACCAACACCTTCTGGAGCGAATCAGCCCACCAGGCCTGCACAGGCACCTCGTTCGCACCAGCGTGCATCGTGCAGGCCCAGACGAGCACCAGTGTGCTGCTCATAAGTCTCATCAGATTACTCCTCCCCAGTACCCGGAATGCGATTGGCCAACATTGTAGCGGCGGGCGCGGGACAACACCACAAGTGGGTCACGCTCGGCCGAGCGCCGCCTGTCCAGCGCCGGCCGTACAGCGTCAGTCGCACTGCGCAGTCCCGCGCGATGGTCGGAAAACAGGCGGGCGCTGAGCCTGCCAAAAAGGCAGTCGGCACACCGTCACGGTGGTTGCGGCCAGCGACAGGGGGGGGCTAGAATGCCCATCACGTACCGGCACTCATCCAGTCAAGGAGACGTCAATGGCAGAAGGGAAAGGCACCGGCGGCGGACTCAAGTACACTCCGTACATTCCGCCGGAGACGAACCTGAAGGAGTTCACAGCCAAGGCACTGGTGATCGGGCTGGTCATGGCGGTCGTGTTGGGGGCCGCGAACGCCTATCTCGGTCTGAAAGCGGGCATGACGATCGCCGCGACGTATCCGGCGGCCGTGATCGGCATGGCTGTTCTGCGCGTGCTGCGGGGGAATATCCTGGAAGAGAATTTCGCGCGCACGGTGGGGTCGATTGGCGAATCGGTGGCGGCGGGGGCGATTTTCACGATCCCGGCGTTCTTTATTGCGGGCATCTGGGCCGACTTCGCGACCTGGGACCACTACCTGATTGCCAGTGTGATCATGTTGGTGGGGGGGATCCTCGGCGTGCTGTTCGTCGCCCTGTTGCGGCGCGTCATGGTGGAGGATGTCGAGCTTCCGTTCCCCGAGTCCGTGGCGGCGGCCGAGATTCACAAGGCGGGGCGCGCCGGCGGCACCGGGGCCGCCTTTCTGTTTGGAGCGATGGGCATCGGCGCGCTGATCCAGACGCTGATCAAGCTGCAGGTGTTTCTGGCCGAGAAGCAGTGGTTCATTCCCTTCTCACAGTCGGTGCTCCGCTTGGGCAAGAGCGGCGCTGCCCCGGCGCAGAGCGGGATCGTCGTGACGCCACCCGGCGTCAGCCCGGCGTACATCGGCGTCGGATACATCATCGGTCCCAAGCTGGCGTCCTTGACATTCTCCGGCGGGTTGCTGGCCTGGGGGCTTTTCGTGCCCATCATTACCTATTTCCTGGGCCCGTCGCTGGTGGCGCCGGAGCAGGTTGGGGATACCGGGACATGGATGGAGTTGTCGGCGCAGGTGTGGCGCAACATCGTGCGGCCGATTGCTGTCGGCGGGATGTTGATGAGCGCCGCATTCACGCTGTTCCGCATGCGGAACAGTCTGCTCGGAGGGCTGACCCGTTCGATCAGCGATGTGAAGAAGGCAGCGGCGGGTGAAGTGACGACGGTCCGGACGGAACAGGACTTGAGTTTCCTGAAGGTGCTGACCGGGATCGGCCTGGCCGCCGTCGGCACGTTCTGCATCTACTACTTCTTTGCCGGCGATCTGGTGGCTGCCCTGGTGGCCACCGTCGTGATGGTGATCGCGGGGTTCTTCTTCGCGGCCGTGTCAGGCTACCTGGTGGGCATTATCGGCTCGAGCAACAATCCCATCAGCGGCCTGACGCTGTCCACACTGCTGATAGCTGCCATCCTGATGGTCGCGTTGGGCATGCGCGGCGACGCGGGGGTGAGCGCCGTACTGGGCGTGGCGGCGGTCGTGTGCGTGGCCGCGGCGGTGGCAGGTGAGATGCTGCAGGATCTGAAGGTCGGCCACATCCTCGGCGGCACCCCCTGGAAAATGCAGGTGGGTGACCTGCTGGGCGTCGGCCTGTCGGCCCTCGTCATGTTCATCCCCCTGGTGATTCTCCATCAAGGCGATATCTCGACGGGCGGTGAGGGACTGGGCGGCAAGGAGTTGCCGGCGCCGCAGGCAAGCCTGATGGCGATGCTGTCGCAAGGCATCGTCGGCGGTGAAATGGCCTGGCCGCTGATCATCGTGGGTATCGTCATGGGGTGCGGACTCATCCTCATGCAAGTGCGCAGCCCGATGCTGGCCTGCGTCGGAATGTACCTGCCGCTCGAGACTTCGTTCGCCATCTTCGTGGGAGGGCTGATCAAGGGGGTCGTCGAGCGCATGGCGGCCAAGCGTGCGATGAATGACGCTCAGAAGGCGCGCATCGAAAACAACGGGGTGCTGCTGGCAGCCGGACTCATCGCAGGTGAGGCCCTGGTGGGACTGTTCCTGGCTTCGCTGGCGATCTTCGAAGTGGACTACGAGGCGTGGATCCCGGCGCTCGTCCCGGGTCTGCCGCTGGCATTCGAATGGAGCATTGCGATCTTTGCGTTCATTGCGCTGATCCTGATCTTCATCCCGCTGCGAAACGCCGGACGGCCGGACGAACCTGCGCCGCCAAGTGGCGTGTTCTAGTGCAGACAGTCCGTGTTTTCCCCAATCCAAACTGGGAGTGATCGCATGACACACGCCATTGATGGCCTGCAGCCTGACCGCGTATGGAAGTACTTTGCGGAGATCAGCCAGATACCACGTGGGTCCAAGAACGAAGCGCAGATCTCTGCCTATATCCTGCAGACGGCCAAGCAACTTGGTCTGGAGGCGGAGCAGGACGAGTCGTTGAATGTGGTCGTGCGGAAGCCGGCGTCACCTGGCCGCGAGGCAGTGCCCTCGATCTGCCTGCAGGGGCACCTGGACATGGTCTGCGAAAAGAACAGCGACAAGGTGCACGACTTCGAAAAGGACCCGATCGAGCTGGTGCGCAGGGGCAACACGCTGATGGCCAACGGCACGACGCTGGGGGCCGACAACGGCATCGCCGTTGCCACGAACCTGGCTGTCATGGAAGATCGCACACTGGTGCACGGCCCGCTGGAGTTCCTGTTCACCGTCGACGAAGAGATGGGGCTCAATGGCGCCAACTCGCTGCAGCCGGGCTTCGTCACCAGCCGCATCCTGCTGAACCTCGATTCAGAGGAGGAGGGGGCGTTGTACGTCGGCTGTGCGGGCGGCCGGAATACGGAAGGGAGCTGGAAGCTGGCTGCCGACAGCGCACCGGCCGGCGCCGCGCCGATGCTGCTGAAGGTGCGGGGGCTGCGCGGCGGGCACTCCGGTCTGGAGATCGACAAAGGGCGGGGCAACTCGCTGAAGGTCCTGGTGCGTGCGCTGCTCGCGCTGGAGAAGGCCAGTCTCCGCATCGGCCGCATGGCGGGGGGCAACAAGAGCAACGCGATCCCGCGCGAAGCCGACGCGCTGGTGTGGATCCCGACCAAGAAGCTCCAGACCGCCGCCCGGATCATCGCCCAGTTCCAGACCACCGTGCAGGCGGAACTGCAGACCGTCGAACCGGCGCTGACCGTCACGCTCGAGGAGTCGCCAGGCGCGGAGCCAAACACGGTCTGGAAGCGTACCCTGCAGAAGAAGATTCTCCGCGCGCTCTCGGCGCTCCCGCATGGCGTCATGAAGATGAGCGCCGACATTGCCGGGCTGGTCGAAACCTCGACCAACCTGGCCATCGTCCGATCCGAACCGGCGCAGTTCACGGTGATCACGAGCCAGCGCAGCTCCGTGGCGTCGGAGCTTGACGAAATCCAGCACTCCGTCGGGTCGATCTTCGAGCTTGCCGGGGCCCAGGTGCAGTACGCCGAGGGCTACCCCGGTTGGAAGCCCAACATGGACTCCCCGATCCTGCACATCGCGAAGAGCACGTACCAGCAGCTCTTTGGGCGCGAACCGGACGTGAAGGCAATCCACGCGGGGCTGGAATGCGGCATCATTGGCGAGCGGTATCCGGGTATGGACATGATTTCCTTCGGCCCCACTCTGGAATCGGTGCATTCGCCGGAGGAGAAGATCTACATTGACACGGTGCCCGATTTCTACGCCTTCCTGCTGGCGATTCTCAAGCGCATGCAGTAGTGTGCCAGCCGGCCCAGCCCGCGCCGCTGGAGCAGCGGACCGGGAAGCTGTGCCCGTGTGCGCAGCCGGGACGTGTACGGGCGTGTGCAAGCCGGGAACGAAGGCATG
>DAISIS010000339.1:4073-6320 GCA_036821925.1 Pirellulaceae bacterium | reverse complement strand
CGCGTGCTCGAGCTGCCGAAGAACTGGGCCGTGGGGCAACGGGCCGAGGTCTATATCGAGTCGGCGCACAAAGAAGACGTCACACTGCTCCCCACACAGTTCGTGACCTGGCGCGAGGACGCGCCGGGGGTGTTTGTCAGTGAGCAGGGGCAGGCGGCCTGGCGGCCGCTCAAGACGGGGCTCCGCAACGCTCAGTTCGTCGAGGTCGTGGAGGGACTGGCATCGGGTGACCTGGTGATCGCCCGGCTCGACGCGCGTTCCCCCCTCACCGACGGTCGCAGGGTCTCCCTCCCATGAATCTGGCGGTGAAAGACATCCGGCACAACATCGGCCGCTTCGCCCTGACGGTCATGGGCATCGGCATGTTGCTCATGATCGTGATGGGCATGGGCGGCATCTACCGGGGTGTCGTCGAAGACGCGACACTGCTGATCGATCGGATCGGAGCCGATCTGTGGATTGTCCAGCGGGACACGCGCGGACCGTTCGCCGAGCTCTCGCGAGTGCCCGCCAACCTGGCCCATCGGGCGCTGGCCGTGCCCGGCGTGCGCGACGCCCGGGAATTCGTCTACCACACGGTGCAGCGGGAACATGCGGGCAAACCGCTGCGAATCGCCGTGCTCGGACTCAGCTGGCCGGGGGACAAAGGCCAATGGGTGCCGCTCCGAGCCGGGCGGGCGCTGAACCGAAACCACTTCGAGATGATCGCCGACGAGACGCTGGGGCTGCGACTGGGCGAGCGGGTGGGACTGGGCAAGGAAAGCTACACCGTCGTGGGCATCGCGACCGGCATGATCAGCTCGTCCGGTGACGGCATCGCCTTCTTCACCGTCTCCGATGCGCAAGCCATCCAGTTCGATACGCCGGGCGAGGCCGTGCGGCTGGAGCGGGCAGCCCGCCAGGGACGCGGCGAACGCAGCGAGCTGGGCAGCCTGCAGCCGGCACTCATGGAACACGCCCAGAAGCCAGCGGGCGAGATCGCGGCCATCGCCCGGCCCCAGATCAGTGCGGTCGTCGTCCGCCTCGCGCCCGGTGCCCGCGTGGAGGACGTCAGCGCCACGATCTCCGGCTGGAGCGACGTGACCGCCTACGCGCAGAAGAACCAGCGGGAGTTCCTGCTCAAGGGATCCGTCGAGAAAGTCCGCCGCCAGATCGGGCTCTTCCGGGTGCTGCTGACGATCATCGCCACGATCATCATGGCGCTCATCATCTACACACTCACACTCGACAAACTGCATGCAATTGCCCTCCTCAAACTGATCGGCGCGCCCAACCGGGTCATCTTCGGCTTGATCCTCCAACAGGCCATCGCGCTGGGTGTCCTCGGGTACGGCATCGCATATCTCTGCGGCAGCAAGATCTTTCCGCGGTTTCCCCGCCGCGTGATCCTGACCAGCCAGGATCTGCTGCAACTGGCCCTGATCGTCCTGGCCATCTCCGTCGTCGCGAGCCTGCTGGGCATCTGGAAAGCCATGCGTGTATCCCCGAATGAAGCCCTGAGCTGAACGATGAACGAGCAGTTTGCCATCGAAACGCAGAAACTCACCAAGGTGTATGGCAGCGGCAACACCGAGGTCGTGGCCATGCGGGACGCCACGATGACCGTCAAGCGGGGTGAAGTCGTCGCCCTGCTCGGGCCGAGCGGTGCCGGGAAGTCCACGTTCCTCACCGCGGTCGGACTCATCAACCCACCCACAGCCGGACGCGTCATCATCGGCGGCCAAACGGTGCTGGACGGCCCCAGTCCGCAGACGAACTTGCGCGTCTTCCGCCGCAAACATATCGGGTTCGTGTTTCAGAAGTCCAATCTGATCCCCTTCCTGTCGGCCGTGGAAAACGTGCAGGTCGCCTTGGAGTTGAACGGGTACACGCCGCGGCAGGGGCGGCAGCGGGCACTGGAACTGCTGGAGAACCTGGGCATCGCGGACCGCGCAGACAACCGCCCCTCCATGCTCTCCGGCGGGCAACAGCAGCGCGTGGCCGTCGCCCGAGCGCTGGCGAACCAGCCGAGCGTCATCCTGGCCGACGAGCCCACCGCTGCGCTCGACAGCCACCGAGGCCGACAAGTCATGGAACTGTTCGCACAGGTCGCGCACAAACACGGAACCGGCGTCATCGTCGTCACCCACGACCACCGCGCGCTGGACGTGTTTGACACGACGTACGAAATGGAGGACGGCGTCATCCGGCTGACGGACACTGCCCCCCGGCTGTGAAGCCCGCACGCGGAGCGGCCCGGCGATCGCC
>DAISIS010000339.1:0-3973 GCA_036821925.1 Pirellulaceae bacterium | reverse complement strand
GATCCTCTGCGTCCCAGCCCTGGTTGGCCGCGCCCTCGTCTTGCCGCGCACACAGGACACACAGGTCCGCATAGGGAATGGCATCCAGACGCGCCTGCAGGATCTTGCGGCCACAGCCGTCACACACGCCGTAGGTGCCGTCCTCGATCCGTTCCAGGGCCCGCTCGATCTTCTGCCGAGTTCCGTCCTTCGAGGAGGCCAGCGTCAACGACAGCTCCTGCTCGAAGTGGTCCCCTGCCATTTCCGCCATGTGAATCGGCATGCGGTTCTGACGCACTCCATCGTCTCCCGCAGACAGCGCGCTGGACACCATCCGGCTGACGTCACCGCGCAACTGGGCCCGCATGTCCAGCAGGCGATTCTTGTATATCCGGCGGCGT
This sequence comes from Pirellulaceae bacterium, assembly GCA_036821925.1. Lineage (GTDB taxonomy): Bacteria > Planctomycetota > Planctomycetia > Pirellulales > Pirellulaceae > JAAYDI01. Next base: position 3,593 of record DAISIS010000339.1, on the reverse strand, counting down.
TCGGGTGTCATCGTATGGCCTCCTCCAGTTGTCCAACCGCTGACCCACACATACGAACGGCAGGGTCACTCTGAGCCCGCCCCGGCGCCAGGCGCCAAACCGGCTGCACACGCCCTTTCCCCCGGCATGCCAGTCTCGTGTGTTTGGGCCCCAGGCAAGTGTAGGCAGGCCGCCGCTTCGGGCAACCACGCTTCCTGGCCGGTCGGCTCTAGCTCTGGCGGGCCATATGGTCCGACGCCGGGCGGCGGGTGGCGCCAGGCCGTACACGGGCCGGGTTACGGTCACAGGAGGTAGGACGTCGCGATGGTGAAGTAGATGACGATGCCGGTCACGTCGACGAACGTTGCCACGAAGGGGCTGGAGGCAAAGGCTGGGTCGGCCCCCAGGCGTCGGAACACCAGGGGCAGCATGGCGCCAATGAGGGTCCCCCACAGGCAGATGACAGCGACAGCTTGCCCACTGACAAGCGCCAGCGTCCAGCGGGGGACACCCCCCAGCACGGAAAGCGGGGTCAGCGAGGCGCGCACGAAGCCGATGGTTCCCAGGGTGATTCCCAAGGCCAGTCCCATGGCCACTTCATGTCGCACGATGCGGCGCCAGTCGGCGGGGCTGATTTCGCCCAGCGCCAACGCACGGGTCACCAGCGTGGCGGCCTGAGCGCCCGAGTTGCCGCCGGTGGATATGCACAACGGCACGAACAGGCTCAGCACCACAACCGCGGCGATGGCATCCTGGTAGTGTGCCAGCGCCGAGAACGTGAGCAGTTCCGCGGCGAACAGGCAGGCGAGCCAGGCTGCCCGTTTGCGCCAGACCGTCGCGAACGGCGTGGACAGATAACCTTGCGGCATAGCCCCGACGCTGCCCATGCGCAGCGCGTCCTCCGTCGCCTCCTCGACCACCACGTCCATCACGTCATCGTGCGTGACGATCCCGACCAGTCGTCCCGCGTCGTCCACGACCGGAATCGCGAGAAATCCAAACCGCGTCAGCTCGCGGGCCACCTGCTCCTGGTCCTGATCGGCCCGCACCGAGATGACCTGCCGGTACATGAGTTCTCCGATCAACATGTCCGGCTCAGCGAGGATCAGGTCGCGCAACGACACGATGCCCACCAGGTGCTGCTGGCAATCCACGACGTAGTTGTAGTAGATGGTCTCGCTGGCCCGCGCCTTCTGCCGGAGGAACTCGATGGCGCCGGCCACCGTCAGTTCCACATGCAGCGCCACGTAGTCCGTCGTCATCAGTGCGCCGGCGCTGTCTTCCGGATACTGCAGTAGATTGCGGATATCCTGGCGATCGGTCTGCGACACCAGTGGCAGCAAGCCGTCGACAACCACCGGCTCGAGCTGTTTCAGCACATCGACGCGATCGTCATGTGGCATGACCTCCAGCAATGCCGACACGCGGCCTGGCTCTGCGGCGCCGACCATTTTCACTTGTTTGGGGGTGGGCAACAGCGAAAAGATCGCCGCCTGCCGCTCGATCGGAACCAGGTCCAGCACGCGCCAGATATCCTCTTCCGCCAGCGATTGGCAGACCGCCGCAGCCTCGACTGCATGCAGCTGGTCAAGCAGCGAGGATACCCCGGCCGGATCTGGCTGCACCAGCATGGTCCGCAGTCGCGTGGAAACCGTGTCGTCGCGCATAGCACGTTCTCCCTGTCGAGAGACCAGAACTGCCCAGCCCGCCGGATGCGTCCCACTCACTGGCAAGACACTGGCAAGCCGGGCAGCAACGTCCCAGATGGTACAGGGTTTCCCGCACAGCGCACATACCCTGGCAGGCGAGGCTGCGGACCGGCACAGAAACCGCTTGCCGGCAACCTCGCCGTGCGCTCCGCGCACGCAGCAACGTTCGCGGAGCGATCGCCGGCGCCGATGGCCTCGCAGGCGTTAGGTGACCGGTTCCGGTTCGAATCGCACGTCCTCGATTCGGAGTCTCCTTTGACCGGACGGCACCGCTACGCTCACCACGTCGCCGACGCGGCGGCCGTAGATGGCTGCCCCGACCGGCGCCTGCAGCGAAATGCGGTTTTCGGTCACATCGGCATGGTCCGGGTAGACGAGCGTATAGACCTCGGTCTCACCGGTCTCCAGGTCGCGCACCTGGATAGTGGAGTTCATGACCGCCTCGGCCGGGCTTCCTGCCACGGCGTCGGTCGCCTGGGGCCGCCCGCGCTGCGCGGGGCGCGCGTGCCGGGGCGTGCCAGTGACTCCAGCGGATCGCAGCGCGACGCCCGATTGATGCTGTTGTTCGTGAGCAAGCGTGATGTGTTGGGTCATTGTGAATTTCCTCGCACGACGTCTTCCGAGTAGCCGTGTCGACCGCGCGTCGACCGGCGCAGAGTGGGACGTACCCCGCGCAGCGTGAAGCGTGCAGGGGGCCGCCGGGAGCCGGGACTACAATTCGAGCCGCCGCAAGAGAGCGTACTCAGCCGTCAGCGTGATCGGCGTCGTGCCTGGCGACACGTCGAGCGCAGCACAGCGGGGCAGCGCGGTGTGTGGAGACAGGAAACCTGTCAACCACGCCACGCACCACTCGCGGCAAACCTGCGATCCTGTGACCGACGCGCGCATCCACACAACTCCGGGTATCAATGCAGAAACAGGGGACGCGCTGTCCCCAAATCAGATAGAGCTACCTCAAATATAGACACCTGTTGCCGAAAGGCAATACGAACTGCGTGCACCCTGCGGATCATGTCCGGTGCGTCCTAGCACTACAGAGCCGGGCAGCGATAGCACGCAAGGCCGGTAGTCGGCCGGAAACGCGTTGCAGACGGCTCGGCAGTGCCACTGCCCCATTGTTGGGGCCCTCGGCCAAAGATACAATGTTTGTACCTTCACGTTCCGCGACCGGCCGCTCCGCGGCGTGCGGCGGGGGGGCAGCCTGGGAGAGGCGGGAATGGACAAAGTGCGGATCACGCGCGACAGCTTCCTGGAGGATCGTCAGGGGAAGACGTTTGCCGATGTTGTGCATGACCCGGACCAGCCGTTGGCGAAGATACTGGAATTCTTCAACGACGCAGACCGGCAACGGCGCATGGAGGAGTCCGAGCTGCATCACGATCGCGCACCGCTGGCCGGCGTGGTGCGTGAGTTGGAGGCTCAGCTGGCCGTCGATCGGTTCCTGGGCACTGTCCATGTGCGGCGCAACACGCGTCTGCGGCAGGCGGTCGGCGTGGTGGTGCGGATGATCATGGAGCGCCGCGGGTGGCGGAAGACCGGCCGCAAAGGGTCGCTCGGCGTGCGGGCCGCGGGCGCGGCAGAGACTCCCGCGCACAACACGGGTGGCCTGGCCTTCTGGTTTGTGCGCGCGGAACGGTATGAACGCATCAGCGGTATGCCGTTCCGGTCGGTGCGCCAGCGCTGCGGGGAGCTCGAACGTGAGCCGGCCCGTCGCCGGCGCCCGTCAGGCAAGAAGCGGCCGGCATGACGCACGCCGGAATGCCCGTCGTGCAGAGAGTCTGTCGTCCGACCGCCGGCGCCCGGGGGGTGAGCGAGTCGATGGCAGCGCGGGCGGGACATTGAGACCAGACAACCGGCGTGTCGCCTGGTGCGGCGGCAGCCCCGGGGAGGGAAGCGTGACCATGG
>DAISIS010000338.1:0-6335 GCA_036821925.1 Pirellulaceae bacterium | reverse complement strand
AGAACGGCGGTGCATCCATCCGCGCCAGCCGGATCGGCTCAGTTTCGCCGCCAAACGGGAGCATGGACACGGAGCCAAACGACAAGGTCTTGCCCAACACACCGGATGCAGGCGACGGCAATTAGTGCCGCGACCGGTGAACGAGGTTTCGCGTCTCTCGTCCCCTCGCTTCCCTAAGATCTTTGCTGTCGAAGACCTGCCATGCATCTGACCGCCGGTGCGCAGCATCGTCAGGCAGCACTGGAGATGCGCAGGCCGACGATGCCCGCAACCACCAGCAGCAGGCTTACGACGCGCAGCGCCGACGCGGGCTCCTGGAACAACACCATGCCCGCTGCTGCTGCCCCCACGGCGCCGATGCCAACCCAGACCCCATAGGCGGTACCAAGAGGCAACGTTCGCATGGCCAGGCTCAGCAAGTAGAAGCTCCCCGTCATGGCTGCCAGAGTGAGCATGCTCGGGCCAACCTTCGTGAAGCCCTGCGTGTATTTCAGGCCGACGGCCCACACGACTTCCAGCAGACCAGCAGATATCAAGAACACCCAGCTCATCGCCCATCCACCGCACGACACGGGTCACACGGGCGGCCTGCAAGACTCCGGTTTCGTCTTGGGCGCCGCTGCCTCACCCACCTGCGTCGGCGCGCCCACCGCCTTCATTGCACCTGCGTTCGCCGCGCTCTTCCCCTGTGCTGGAAGCGCGGTGCCGCCGGCCGTCGGCCGCAGCATCCGCATGCAGTGCTGGCGGAATCCAATGTAGCCGACTCCAATCGTGACGACGCAGTATACCGCAACGGTGGCGGGGTGGGCACCATGCGCTAACAGTTGCGGCGTGTCCAGAAATTCTTTGTTGCCGCCAGCCAGCCATGCGGTCGCCAGGTAGGTGCCATTTGCCAGCACGCAGAAGAACGCGATGAAGAACAGCCACTGCCGGCGCACTGCCAGCGCGATCCCGAGCGGAAGAATCACGCCGCAGACCGGTCCACCCCACAGCGTGACCAGCGGGTGCGGATCAGGATCGAAGATGCTGTACGGAAGGTGCCACGGGCGCAGGTCCGCGTTCCTGAGCGTACCGCCAGAACTCCAGCCAGCTGCGATGTGTCCCAGCTCGTGAGTGCACGTCATGACGCACCACGACAGCACCAGCATCAGCATGAATCGGACGATGCGACTTGGCAACGGGTACAGCCTCCCTTGGGCGGACAGAGTGCACGACCGGGCAGCAAGCCAGGGGCAGCGGCCCATGGCGTAACAGCCCCTCTTCCGCGCTCAGAACACATATGGTAGCAGACGCCATGTTCTCTGGCAGTACTCAGCGTATCCGGCCAGTTCCGCAGCGAGATAATCTTCTTCATTCCGCATCCTGATCAGGATGCCGAGCACCCCCAGCACAGAGAATGCCCACGCCCAGCAGGCCGCCGCGGCCAGGGGCATGCCGACGAACAGCAGCATGCTGCCGGCATACATTGGATGGCGGACCGTCGAGTACATTCCGGACTGGACGAGTTTCTGATCGGACGTCTTCTCCACATACGGAGAGAATGCGCCGCTGAGTTCCAGGTGGCCGCGCACGCGAACCAGAATGCCTGCTATGGCCAGCACGCTCCCAATGACCAACGCCGGCAGCGAGTACGATGCGTGCGACGCGATGCGCTCACCAATAGATGCCGCAATCATCGCCTTGAACGGAATTGCCACGGCGTAATACGTCCACTCTCGCACGTGCTTCCTGAAGAGGGTCTTTGTGTAGATCATGGCGGCGTATTCGCTGCCTGTTTGCGCAAGGAGAAGCCCGACAATCAGCAACAAGGGGAGGTTGTCCATAATCCGTGACCAGACCATTTCAAATCACGCGGCGGCAAGGAACCTGTCGGCAATTATGGCGTCTGGGACGGAGCGTGAACAGAGAAAGAGACCGCCGGCCCTACCCGACATGACCGGGTGACGCGGACTCCCAGCCCAGGCCCTCAGAGTCGCAGTCGCAACCCGGCCATCCTGCGGTGCGTGTGTCGACCGGCCGCAGCGCGTCATCCGCCTGCCGGGCTCCCTTGAAGTAGACCATGTGCCACAGAGGGATCCCCGCCAGCGACACACGGTACGGCTCGAACACACTCGGTGCAAAGCCATCCTGGAACAGTTCCTGCCAATGGTCCAGCGTGCGGGGATACTCGCCACGGTCGTGTCTGGCCAGATACCGGGCGAGGCTGCGCTGCGAAGGCAGGACCAGGTCCAAGATGTGGATGTGACCCTGCGGAGCCAGCGCGTGGCTCAAGCGTTTCAGGATCAACCGCACGTTCTCGTCGTCGATGTGGTGAAAGAAACTGTTCACGAGGATCAGGTCGTACGTCGCGCCTTCCGGAGGCACGAAACTGCGTGCATCCGCCTGGACGAAGTCGCCGCGGAACTTGCGTCGCGCGTAGGCAATGTACTTGTCGTTGTAATCGAGCCCAAGGTACTCGGAATCGGCGAACAACGCGGCGTTCGTGCCGGGCCCGCAACCGACATCCAGTACGCGCCGGATCCGTCTCAGATCGCTATGGCGCGCCACCGGGGCGAACTTCGACCGCCAGAAAGGCGCCTGCCACAACCGATACACGCCGGGCGATTCCAGGATCTCGATCAGCCTCATGGGACCGTGCGCTCCAGTGCTCGCGGAGAGCCGGCGCGTCGCGCACCGGACATAGACTGCCGCACGGAAGTGTAGCTCACTCAACCGGCCCAGGCTGGCCCGGCCCCCGCCCAGATGTGCCAATCCGCCCGCCACTCGGGATTCATCCCCGGTTGCCCATCCGGTGCTGCAACCGATCGGCAATCTTCCTGGCCGCCTTCTCCCCCGCACGTTGCTTGATTAGCCCCTCCTTGGCTGCCCCCACCACCGTCACTTTCACTTCTGCGGTCCCCACCGGCACCACCTCGACGGTCACTACGGCCGGGTTGAGGCCCATGAACCCGGACTTGACCACAGCGGACACCGCGGGGGCGGATCCTGGCCGTGCCACGTCATCGCGCAGCTGGCCCTCTTCCTGCAGCAGGTCGCACGCCTCGCGCAATGCCGCTTCCGCGCTGACCGGAAACTGCAGCTCAACCGTATACGCGTCGACAGGCAGTTTGCCGGCCACCCAGCTGACGACCCCTGCTCCAGTTTCCGACTTCCCGGCCTCGACGGCCAGCTTCTTCAATTCGGCAGCCAGTATCTCGTCGGGTGTCTTCGGCACGATCCATTCTCCGTCAACATCGAAGTGAAGCGCAGACCGGTATCCTTTGTCGCGTGCCGGCGATTGTCCGTCAAGCGTCCTCACGCGTGAACGTGGTCTTCGACACCGTAGAGGATGAGCACACACCGCCAGGCGTGCGGCCTCCCCTCTGCCGCGTTCCGGCCCGGGGATCAACGTGCCGGCCAGGAGATGTCCTGGCCATCGACGTTCAGCTGCGTGTTGCCCTGAGGATCAAGCGTAACGACATCAGCCACCGCGCCACGCTCGACGCGCAGGTGACACACGCCGTCGAGAACCTGCAGGTCGACGGCCGAGACAGGAACGGGCGCGCCGGCCAGGCTCGGCGCAATGACGGCCGCGAACTGCACGGCCGGGCCGTGGCGTGTGACCAGAGCCAATGGGATCCGTTCGGCGACCGACGCGCCGACGCCGTCCCCGACCGTCACGGTCGTATCGGTCGACGCTCCGTTCGGATTCCGCGCGACCAGCAGCAGCGTGTCCCCCGCCTCGTCCGTGAAACGCACGCGAATCGCCTGTTCGGTCTGGCCCTGCTGCAGAGACTGCAGATACTCCTGGCCGGGGAATTCCAGCGCCAGGTGTTCGACAGGCTGGCTGGCCACATCGCACGCGACGCCGTCCGCGCAATTGTGATAGACCCAGTCGTATCGGTGCGGTGTGTCCGACTGCAGATCGTCCAGCACGACCAGGTAGGCAGGTGTCAGGCAGAGAAGGCGGCGGTGCCGCACGCCCGGATAGGCCTCGCCGCAGTCCGCGACGACCGCGGCGAAGTGTTCCGTGGCGGCGAACGACACCAGGGTGCCGGCGGCCGGCTGCTGCGGCCGGCCATCGACGAGAACCGTGTTGTGGCTGAGGGTGGCCTTGTACCAGTCGCGGTGGATCGGCAATCGGTACGCCTGGCTGCGTGCCCGCCCGGGATCGTATCCCAACTCGCGCCCATAGCCGAACAGTACGAAGCTCAACTTATCCAGGTGTCCGTGAAAACCGCCATAGGGGCCGAACGTGATGGCGGCCGCCAGATTCGCCTCGCCGTGCGTGCGCAGGATCGCATGCCCGGCCCCTGGGAACAGCCGGCTGGACAGCTGCGGCGGCTCAGGAGGCGGGCCTGGCTGTCTGCCAAACAGAATCGACTGCCGGCTGGGTTCCTGCGACAGATAGGGGAGCATGGCCGGGTCCCGATACGCTCGGTAAGCATACTCCAGATACCCCGCCACGCTCGCAATCGACGTCTCGGTATCGTCGCCGAAACGCGGGAAGCGGCCGTTGGGCATCGTGTACTCGAGCGCCACGGTGAACATCTTCTTCAGCGCCGGATGGCTCCACAGGTCGATGTTCAATCGCCGCGCCGCCTCGGCGATCTCGATCATGGCCGAGAGGGTGTAGAAATGATACCCCCAGCTGTTCTCATACCACATGCCCTCTTCCGTCACAGACGTCTGTAACTGGAACACAAATCCGTTCTCAGGATCGCTGATCGCCCGCCGGATCCAGGCCTCATCGCGGAGCAGTCCGCCGCCCCAGAGAAACGCCGCGTTGTGCCAGGTCTGCCAGTTGCTCTTCCCCGCCGCATGCCGGGCGATGTTCTGCAGCATGGGGACCAGCAGCCCCGTGCGGATCGCCTGGTGCTCCGCCTGCGAGAGCCCCGGCCAGTTCTGGATCAAATCGTAGGCGGGCCCCACTGCGTGCGTGAAGGCAGCTGCTTCGTTCAACGTCTGCTCGAACAGGTGCCCGCCAGACCGGCTCCGCTGCGGATCGCCCGACAGGTCGGCGGCGTGGTAGGGATAGGTCGTGTATCGCTCGGCGTAGCCGAGCAATGCGCGCCGGGCGAATTCAGCGTACGTCGGTTGGTCGGTAATCGCGTACGCCCAGGCCGCCGTCACCATGTTCTGCAGGTTGCCGTTGTGCGTCCTGGAAAAGACGACGTCGTCGTATGGTGCGCCGGTATAGATGTGCTGGCAGTTCGGGCACTGATGATGCTCCGGATCGAGTGTCTTGAGCGCAGTCTGGCACTTCTCGCACTGGTACCACTGATTGTGCTGTCCGCCACGCGGCGGGAAGACGAGTGGCGACCGGATGGCACGATCGGCCCGGGCGACGAGCGACGCCACAGTGCGTTGTTCCGCTCCTTCGCCGCGGTACGCTGCGCGCAGCCGCGCGAGCTCCTCAGCATCGCACGCCAACGCGGGATGCTGCCTGACGGCCGGCAGTTCGATCGCCGGCACGGCCCATGCGTCGGCCGCTGGGAGCAAACCGTGCAGCAGGCTGACCAGACTCAACAGCGACACGGTTGCGATGATGAGCGGATAGCGCATGGCGGATCCTTCGGTATGAAGTGCAAAGCGCGATGCGTTCGTCCGGGTCCCGCAGCGCGGCCGGTCCCCGACGCAGGACCTGTCTCCCACGCCGCCATCTTGGACAGGTCTCGGGCCGACGTCAACCCGGCGTCAGGCACAAGGCACGCGTTGCCAGCCAAGGCCGAACTGGACAGCAGTGTTGTTGTAGCGGGCGGAGACGGCCCGAGTGCGCCGTGAGACCAATCGACGCCCGGCACACGCGCGTCAACGCTGTTGCCTTGCCGGCGGCTGGCTGCTATGAGAGTGAACTGTGGATCGCGGCGTTGCTCTCCCGGGCAAACGACACCTTGCCGACGGTGCGCCGCTCCGTAGCTGGAAGAATCGATTCGCGCCGCGCAAAAGAGAGTGCGTTCGCCGCGCGAAAGCCTTGGCACCTGCTCTGAAAGGAAGTTCCGCAATGCACAACACCCGCTTGTCCTGTGTGACGCTCAAGAGCGTTGGGCTGGTCCTGCTCTGCTGCGTTTCGCTGCCGATGACCGCGGCGCTGGCCGACCCACTGCGACTGTATGTAGCGCCCGGCGGCAACGACAGCTGGTCGGGCACGCTGCGCCAGGCAAACGACATCGGCACAGACGGGCCCTTCGGCAGCCTGGAACGGGCGCGCGACGACGTGCGCATACGGCGTGCTGCCGGGACGATTCCGGCAGGTGGTGTGGAGATCGAGTTGCAGGCGGGGATTTATGAGCTCCCTGCGCGAATGGCACTGTCGACTGTAAGTGGTTGGCGTCGAAGCGGTTAGGGTGCGAGGC
>DAISIS010000337.1:0-6344 GCA_036821925.1 Pirellulaceae bacterium | reverse complement strand
CCCGGTCGTCGAAATGCACTTCGCGCGAGCCGAGCGTCTGAAACAGTTCGTCCCCTTTACCGGTGATGATCACCGTATCGCCGGGCCGGGCTTCGCTCAGCGCCCAGTGGATGGCCTTCTGGCGGTCGGGGATGATGTGCGCCTTCGCCGGGTTCCGGAATCCGTCCAGGATATCGTGTGCGATCTGCAGCGGCGGCTCGTGCCCCGGGTTGTTGCTGGTGATGATCCCGATGTCGGCACCCCGCTCCGCCACCCGCCCGATCGCTGCACGCTGTTCCATGTCTTGCCAGTGCGCGGCACCATACACGCAGATGACGCGTTTGGTCGTGACCTGCCGGATCGCGTGCAGGCTCAGCGCCAGTGCGCTGGGCGTCTGGGCATGGTCGACAAAGACGCTGAAGTCCTGGCCGCATTCGAGTCGTTCCAGGCGCCCCGGCACATGTTCGAGCGCTTCGATCCCACGCACAATCGTTGTCAGGTCCAGTCCCATCACAAGTCCTACAGCAGCGGCGGAGAGGCAGCAGTACACGAATTGATCGCCAATGGTGCGGGTGCGCACCGGAACGCACTCCTGACCGGCCGTGAGCAGGAACGTCTGCTCGCTCACACACCGTTCCAGGACCGTGGCCTGGACCTGCGCGACCGATCGCATGCCGACCGTAATGAGCGGCACCTGCAGCGACTCGAGCAGCGTGTGGCTGGCCACGTCATCGGCGTTGATGACAGCGAACCCGCCCGGTTTCAGGTGATCGAACAGTCGCCGTTTGGCGCGTCGGTAGTTGTCCAGGTTCCCGTGCAGATCCAGATGTTCGCGGCGCATGTTGGTCAACACGGCGGCGTCCAGGGACACGCCCGAGAGACGCCGCGTCGCCAGCGCATCGCTGGAGACTTCCACGATCCCGTGCGAGCAGCCGTTGGTGACCATCTGGGCCAGCCAGCGTGCCAGGTCGTGTGACGGCGGGGTGGCCGCATGGGCCGCTGCCGTCGTCGCACCGTCGCTGTAACCGAGCGAACAAGTGACCCCCACATTCTGCTGAGCCGCCTGCAGAATGGCCGTGATCAGCATGGCCGTCGTCGTCTTGCCGTGTGTCCCCGTGACACCCACCAGCCGCAAGGCCCGGTCGGGCTGCCCCGCCAGACGCTGGCAAATCTGGCCGTATGCCTCGCGCGTATCGGCCACCACGCAACAGGGAACCCGGACCGGCAGCAGACGCTCCGACACCACCGCGATCGCTCCGCGGGCCACCGCCTTGTCCACCTCGTCGTGCCCGTCACCGTCAGCGTCCACGATCGCCACGTAAACGTCGCCTGGGCGGCACTTGCGAGGATCGCTGCTACAGGACCGCACACGGATGTCGCTGGCCCCAATGAACCGGCCGTGTGGGAGAATGTCGCGCAGACACAGGGCATCTGCACAATCCACAAGCTGCTGCATCTCCTTGGCCTCCTTGCCTCGGAACGCCGCATGTCCGGCACCACGTTCGGTCGTCCGCACGTCCCCGGCATCCTGCCGGCCGCGAGACCACAGAAACGGTCCCGGTTGACGCGCCGTCATGGTTGGATCCAGATCCCAATCCATGCCTTTGTCACGACGGATTGTGGCCATTTCGCGAAAGGTGTCAAGGCAGGTTTTCGAGCCGGTTGCAGAACGCCACGCCTCCGCCCACCCTGGACCTGGTCCGGCCGCCGGGCCATAATGCCGGGCAGTTTCCTTTGGGGCTCGTAGTGGGTGACTCCATGTCGACCGGCGACTATGACATTGACAGCCTGGCGGCGTATCTGCACCTGACGGCGGCGCAGGTGCGGAAAATGGCGGACCGTGGGCGGTTGCCGGGGCGCCGGATCGGCGGCGCGTGGAAGTTCCCGGCCGCGGAGATTCACCACTGGCTGGAAGACTCCATCGGCGCGTCGGACGATGACGGTGAACTGGCGCGGGTGGAGGGCGTGTTGAGGCAGGCGTCGCCGGGCGCTAAGGATATCTCGATTGCCGACGCGTTGCCGCTCGAAGCGATGGCGGTGCCGCTCAACGCGCGCACCCGCAAGTCGGTCATCAACAGGATGGTGCAGTTGGCGGCGACGACCGGCTGGCTGTGGGATCCCGACAAGATGGCGGAGGCGGTCGCCGCGCGCGAGAAGCTGCACAGCACGGCGTTGGACATCGGCGTGGCCCTGCTCCATCCCCGGCGGCCGCAGCCGAATATCCTGGCCCAGGCGTTCCTGGCGTTTGGACGCACGCAGCAGGGGATCCCGTTTGGTGACTCCCGCGGGCGGCTGACCGACGTGTATTTCCTGATCCTCTCGACCGACGATCGGGGCCACCTGCGCACCCTGGCCCGGCTCAGCCGCCTGATCGGCGACCCGCAGCTGCTCGAGGCGCTGCGGACGGCCGCGACCGCGGCGGACGTTCATCAAGCGATTGCCGACCACGAACGCGAGCAATTCGGATAGCCTATGGTGACGGAACACGAGCTGCCGTGCCGGCCGGCCGTGCTGCTGGTCGGCGCTGGCGACTTCCACGAGTTTGGCGACGCCCTCCGGTGGCTTCGCGCCCATACGCAGCTGGAGACGGCGCGCACAGTCACCGAGGCTGTGGCGAGGCTCGCGCAACGGACGCTGCCCTGGCACACGATCGTCATCGCCCAGACACGTCCTGGCGAGTTTGCCGAGCAGGAGGTCGAGCGGCTGAGCCGGGCGATGCCCCTGGCGCAGCTGGTCGGACTGCTGGGCAGTTGCTGCGAAGGAGAGGCCCGCAGCGGCCGGCCCTGGCCCGGCGTCGTCCGCGTGTACTGGCATCAGTTCGCGGCGCGCGCCGCGTCAGAGCTGCGGGCCGGCGACGCTGCCACCAGCTGGCAACTGCCGCGCACGGCCTCCGACGCCGAACGCACCGAGCATGCGCTGCACGGCCCGCGGCACACCGCCCGCGGCCTGGTCGCGATCTCCACCGCGCGGGCCGTGTTCTTCGAGGCCCTGGCGTCCGCGTGCCGGGTCGCCGGCTACACCAGCATCTGGAGTACCGGGAAGCCTGTGCGCCGGGCAGCAGATCCGGCCGCCCTGCTCTGGCACGGTCAGCTCGATGCCGAGGAGGAATTCCAGCAGCTGCGGTCGTTTGCCGCTCAGACGCCCCATACGCCGCTGGTCGCCCTGCTGACTTTCCCACGCTACGACCAGGTGCAGCGCGCCCGGACGGCCGGCGCCGCGGCCGTGCTGCCCATTCCCTTCCAGCTCCCCGACTTGTGGAACACACTCCAGGAGGTCACGCGATGAAGCAGCAGCAGCCGGGCGACACGCAGCCGGGCGGGACCACGCGCGAGCCGAAAGGCCGCTACGCATTCATCAGCCTGGGCTGCCCCAAGAACCTGGTGGACAGCGAACGCATGCTCGGCCTGTTCCAGCTCGACGGATACCAGCTCGTTGCCGATCCGGAGGGAACGGACTTCGTGGTCGTCAACACGTGCGGCTTCATCGAACAGGCGCGCGCGGAATCGTATGCGGCGATCGACGAGATGCTCCAGCTCAAACGCGCCGGAAAGACACGCGGCGTGATCGTCGCCGGATGCCTGGCCGAACGCCAGAAAGAAGCCCTGCTCGCCGAACGCCCCGACGTCGACGCGCTGGTGGGCGTCTTCGGCCGCGAACAGATCACCGCCGTCGCCAACCGCCTGGTCGGTCAGCTGGCGGAACAACGCACCGTGTTCTGCCCGGCTCCCGTCCGCGCGCTGCCGGACCGCGATCGACTGCGCATCACGCCGCGTCACTTCGCGTACCTGAAGATCTCCGAAGGCTGCGACCGGCTGTGCACCTTCTGTGCCATTCCGCAGATGCGGGGCAAGCACGCCAGCAAGCCGCTGGAAGACATCCTGGAGGAGGCACAGCAGCTGGCGGGCAGCGGCGTGCGCGAGCTGATCGTCGTCGCCCAGGACACGACCTACTACGGCATCGACCTCTACGGGCAACCCTCCTTGAACCGGCTGCTGAAGGCGCTCGAAACGGTCGACGTCGACTGGATTCGGTTGATGTACCTCTATCCGCTGCACATCGACCAGTCGCTGCTGGAGACGATTGCCGGCTCCTCCAGAATCCTCCCGTATATCGACCTGCCGCTCCAGCACATCAACGACCGCCTGCTGCGCCGGATGGCCCGCCGGGTGACCCGCGCTGAGACACTGACGCTGCTCGAACGCCTGCGGCGCGCGATTCCCGGCCTCACGCTGCGCACCACACTCATCACCGGCTTCCCCGGCGAAACGCCCGAAGCCCATGGCGAACTGTGCGAATTCGTGCGGCAACAGCAGTTCGAACGGCTGGGAGTCTTTCCCTACTCGCTCGAAGAAAACACCCCTTCGGCGTCGCTCGACGATCACGTGCCCGCCACATTGCGGCAGGCACGCCGCGACGAACTGATGGAGATTCAACAACAGATCGTGATCCAGCACAATCAGGCCCTGATCGGCCAGACGCGGACCGTCATCTTGGACCGGCCCGTGCCGGACGAGCAAGGGGTCTGGATCGGACGCACGGCCGCCGATGCGCCCGATATCGACGGCCTGGTGTTCGTGACCGAGACCCCTGGTTGCCCGCTGCAGGCGGGCGCCTTCGTGCAGTGCGAAGTCGTGGCCTCGCAACACTATGACCTGATCGCGGTCGCCACAGGCAAGCCGTGGTAACTGACTGGTCCGGTCGATCCGGAAGCTGCGTTCCCCCCTTCGGGTGCCGCGGCGCACGGCCTGTGCGACAAGACGGGTTCATTTATGAGACGCGGCCGTCCCACTCCCGTTCCCACGGGGGTCTGTCAAGATTATCCTGACGGGGGCGCGGCCGTGCAGGCGGGCATGACTAGTTCGAGCGAGAATCGAGATGCCGATGTCAGAGAGCAGGAAATCGCTCCGGCGACAGTTTCTCAATGTCCCGAATCAGCTGACGACCAGTCGCCTGATTCTGTCGATCGTGGTGTTCGTGCTGATCCCGTGCAAGTGTTACCTGTCCGCCCTGATCGTGTTCGTCATCGCCGCCTCCACCGACTGGGTCGACGGCTTCTGGGCGCGGCGTTACGGTCAGGTGACGAAACTGGGTCGGGTCTTCGATCCGTTCGTCGACAAGATCATCGTGTGCGGAGCCTTCATCCTGCTGGCCGCCGAACCCGGTTCAGGAATTGCCGCCTGGATGGCGGTGATCGTCGTGGGCCGGGAGATGCTGGTGACGACGTTGCGGAGTCTCATTGAGCAGAGCGGCGGTGACTTCTCGGCCAAGATGGCCGGCAAGTTGAAGATGGTCTTCCAGTGTGTTGCGGTGGTCATCAGCCTCCTGGTGCTGATGTACGGTGACCGCGAGCCCCCCTTCTGGCTCACCACGGCCCTGGTCATCTCGGTCTGGGTGGCCGTGATCTCGACGATCTACTCGGGAGTCGGCTACATGCTGGCGGCGGCGCGGTACTTTCGCTGATGAGGGCAGCCTTGTCGTTGATGGGGGACTGGGAAGTCGCCGACCATGCATGAACTGGTTCTCGTCGCGTTGTTGCTCGGGTTGAGTGTCACTGCGTGGTCGATCCTCTTAGCGCGCCGGCGGGCGGGTCAGGCTTTCGTGCCCTACGAAGCGCGCCGCCCGGTGCCGTGGGGGCTGCTCGACGTGTTCCTGGCCCTCACCCTGCTGGTGTTCCTGACGTCAGTGGCGCTGGCCACGCTGGGAGACGATATTGCGCGTCCGCCCGACGAGCCCCTGGATCCGGACGCCGTATCCCGGCAGCTGACGGTGATCCTGGCGCAGGTCCTGGTGTCGCTTGCCGTGGTGGTGGTTTCCGTCGGTACGATTGGGCTGCGGTATCGTGCCACGGGTGCGGACCTGGGGTGGTCGGCTGCCAAGGTGCGAAGCGACATCCGGCTGGGTGTGATTGCGTTCCTGGCGCTGGCGCCCCCCGTCTATGCGATCCAGATGTGTCTGGTACGGTGGTTCGAATCGAAGCATCCGCTGATCGAGTTGATTCGGCACAATCCCCAGCCACCGCTGATTGCCGTCGTGATCGTGTCGGCGGTTGTGGCGGCGCCGCTGGTCGAGGAGTACCTGTTTCGCGGGCTGCTCCAGGGCTGGCTGGAACGGCTGGCCGATGGGCGCGATGACCCGCTGGTGCTGATTCTGGGCCGCGCGGACAAGGACCCGAGCGCGGCTGCGCCCGGGGCTGCACGCTGGCCGGTGGCCGTCAGCGCCTTTGCCTTCGCGATCCTGCACGTCGCGCACGGACCCGACTGGATCCCGCTGTTCGTCTTGGCGCTCGGTCTGGGCTATCTCTATCGCCAGACCCATCGCCTGCTGCCGGCCATCGTGGTCCATGGTCTGCTCAACGCCTGCTCGCT
>DAISIS010000336.1:0-6383 GCA_036821925.1 Pirellulaceae bacterium | reverse complement strand
GTCTGGGGACACCTGCCAGAACGCTATCGCCGTCACGTACAGAATGCGGGCGCGGTCGAGTTCCTGCCGCAGTACCGCAAACTGATCGAAGATTATTACCGGCGGTTGTCGGAAGAACGCACGCCGGGCCGGTGACGCCCGCCAAACGCACGGTCAGACGCCGCGGGCAGGCAATCAGGAGTGAGCCATGCAAGAGGATGTCACCCGACCGACCGATCGCCGGCGTTTCCTGGCGACGTCGCTGGCAGCTGTCGGAGCGATGGCAGCCCCGTGGACGACCGGTCTCGCCCAAAAGCCGGCCGGCGACCTCGCGGCCGCCGATATGCTGACCCCCGAGACGCTGCAGGCGATCCAGGCGGGGCTGGAGTATCTGGCGTCACGCCAGAATCCGGACGGGAGCATGGGGGCCGAAGGGTATCAACGTGACGTCGCCGTGGTCAGCCTGGTCGGGCTGGCGATGTTGGCGCACGGCAGTGCGCCGGGACGCGGCGCCTACGGACAGCCCATCAACCGGTGCATTGACTATCTGCTGAAGAACACGGATGACAGCGGGTTCATCAATGCGACAGGTCGCGACAATCACGGACCGATGTACGGGCACGGGTTCGCCACGCTGTTTCTGGCCGAAGTGTATGGCATGCGGCCGGAGCCCGAGTTGCGCGTCAAGCTGGTCAAGGCCGTGCGGCTGATCGTCAACACCCAGAATGACGAAGGGGGTTGGCGCTACTGGCCCGAACGCCGCGACGCGGACATCAGCGTGACCATCTGCCAAGTGATGGCGTTGCGCGCCGCGCGGAACGCGGGGATCTACGTCGGCAACGACACCGTCGACCGCTGCACCGAATATGTGAAGCGGTGCCAGAATCCCGACGGCGGGTTTGCCTACATGCTGCCGGGCGGCGTCAGCGAGTTTCCGCGCTCGGCCGCCGGTGTCGTCGCGCTCTACAGCGCGGGGGTCTACACAGGGGACGAAATCAGCCGGGGGCTGGCCTATCTCGAACAGACCGTGCCCCAGGCCGAAGCGGTCGGCACCGCCAACCATTTCTTCTACGGGCACTACTACGCGGCCCAAGCCATGTGGCAGGCCGGCGGAGACCGCTGGCGCCGCTGGTATCCGATGATTCGCGACACGCTGCTGGCCAGCCGCAAACCGGACGGTGCGTGGTTCGATCAGGTGTGTCCCGAATACGGGACGGCGATGGCCTGCCTGATTCTCCAGATGCCGCACAACTATTTGCCGATATTCCAGCGATGAAATACCACCTGTCTGCTATCGTGACGCTGGGCGCCGCATGCTGCCTGGCCGCGCTTCTTGCGAGCCCGCACGCGCCGGCGGCCGACCCGCCGGCCGCGGAGTGCCTCTTGCGGGACGGAACGGCGTTTGCCGCAGCGCTGCACGAAGTGACCGACACGGGCATCGTCGTGTCGGCGGAACCTGGCGGGCTGCAAACGCTGCCCCTGGAAGAACTTGTGCTCTGGGGAGCGTTCGCCGACCGCAGCCAGGCTACCCAGGTGGTCCTGGTGGACGGCAGCGTGCTGGTGGCTGACGTCTTGAGCGTGGAGGCGGATGCGGTCGTCACGGTCGGGCGGCTCTGGCAGGAGACACGCCTGCCCCGCGCGGTGGTGCAGGCCATTATCTTCCATCCACCGGCTGATCCGCAGCAGCGCGACGAACTCCTGCGGCGGGCCTGGGACACCCAACGCCCCGACGCACGACTGCTCCTGGAGAACGGAGACGAACTGGCCGGCCATTTGCCGGACGTCCTGCGGCCGGATGCGGGCGCGTTCCAACTCACGCATATCGCGTGGATCACCGGGGACGCCGGTCAGACGATTGACGTCGCGGTGGAGCGCCTGGTCGCAGTTCTGCTCACACCCGGCCAGACGCAGCGGCCGGCAGCCGGCGGCCAGGAGCTGTTGGTGGGTCTGCGCGACGGGAGCCTGGTCCATGCGCAAGCCATGCAGCAGAACGGACCGAGCCTGGAACTGCAGTTGGTTGCCGGGCCGCGCATCGCGACCGAGCCGTTTGCCGCAGCCGGCGGTCAACCGTGGCCGTCCGTGGTGCTGCTGCAGCCGCTGCGCGGGCATGTCACCTACCTGTCAGACCTCCCGCCACTCGGCTACCGCCACATTCCGTTTCTCGACATGTCCTGGCCGTACCACCTGGACCGGAACGTTACGGGCGGCCGACTGCGCCACGGTGGCCGGGTCTGGGCCAAAGGGCTGGGCATGCACAGCAGCGCGCGGCTGGCGTTCGAGACGGGGGGCCAGTACCGGGAACTGCACGCCGAACTGGCGCTGGACGACGCCGTCGGGCGGCAGGGCAGCGTCATCTTCCGCGTCTACGTGCAGGGCACCACCGATGACTGGAGCCTGGCTTACGAAAGCGGCGTGGTGCGGGGCGGCGAACCGGCCCTGCCCATCCGCGTCGACTTGCAGCAGGCGCAGCGGGTGGCGCTGATCGTCGACTACGCCGACCGGACCGACCAGTGGGATCACGCCAACTGGCTCAACGCCCGCTTGGTACGATGATGATCGCGCAGCGCAAGATGTACGGCGACCGTAGTCCACGGCCGATCCCCGCCGCACTACTCGGCCGGCGGGGATGTCTTGTAGGCGGTGGTGGCCGCACGGATCGCGCCGGCCGACCGGAACTGGTAGCTGCCGGAACCGACCTCGAGCACCGCGCGATCTCCTTCCATGCGGAGGAACTTCACGCCGGGCGCGTCGGCCAGGGGCTGGTCCCCTTCCTGCACGCTCTGCGCGTCGCGCGCTGGCAGGTAGACGGTCGCCGTC
The DNA here is from genome assembly GCA_036821925.1 of Pirellulaceae bacterium. Lineage (GTDB taxonomy): Bacteria > Planctomycetota > Planctomycetia > Pirellulales > Pirellulaceae > JAAYDI01. The sequence goes on along the minus strand of DAISIS010000336.1, from coordinate 3,587 downwards.
GTATTGGCGGGAATCGTGATCTCCAGTTCGAACTGGGCACCCTCCACCTGCCAGTTGCTGTCGATCCGCCCGTGCACGCAGGTGTGCGCGGCCATCACCCAGTCGATCGGCTCACGCTCGGCGTTGCTGCCTGGCGCTGGCGGATTCGGTCGGATGATGATCCGCCGATAGCCGGTGCCGTCGGACTCGATACCGGCCAGGGTCCGGAACATCCACTCGCAGACCGCGCCGAACGCGTAGTGGGAGAACGAGTTCATGGCGGCATTGTGCCGGCCGAATCCGTCTTCCTTGGTGTAGCTGTCCCAGCGTTCCCAGATCGTGGTCGCCCCCTGTTCGACTTCGTAGCCCCACGACGGGAATGCGCGGCTCTGGAAGAGGAACACGGCCAGGTCGTGCTGTCCGACCGCGGAGAGGACGGGCAGCAGGGGACGCGTGCCGAGAAATCCGGTCGCCATGCGATGGCCGTTGTCGCGAATCATGTCGGCCAGCTTCTGCCCCGCGCTGGCGCGCAGCGGCGCGGGCATCAGGTCGGCGAACAGGGCCAGGGCGTAGGCGGTCTGTGTCGTGACGCTCAGCGCGCCGTCTTCCTGCACGTACTTCTTCTGGAAGGCGGCCCGGGTCCGCTCGAACTGCTGCCGGTACAGCGCCGCTTCGTCCGGCTTGTTGATGGCGGCAGCCATCTCTGCCAGGCGGTGCGCGCTGATGGCGAAGTACACCGTATCGATATAGTCGACGGGCGTCGTCTCCCCCTGGGCCAGCCAGTCGCCCCAGCTGTTGCCATGGACGATGCCGAGATCGTCGCGGCTGGTGCTCTGACGCCACGCGAGGAACCGCGTCATGGGCTCCCAGCAGGCTTCGATGATCCGCGTATCGCCATAGGCCTGCCAGATCGTCCACGGACAGATCACACCGGCATCGGTCCAGCCGGCGCCGAAGTCCCACCCGTGTTGGAACGGGTAGGGCGCGAAGTCGGGAAACGCGCCGCTCGGACGCTGGGACTCCATCAGTTCGCGCAGCCACTTGGTGTAGAAGGCGGCGACGTCGGCGTTGTACGTGGCCGTGCCCACATACACCTGGGCGTCGCCCGTCCATCCGAACCGCTCGTCACGCTGCGGGCAATCGGTCGGCAGGTCGATGAAATTCCCACGCTGCGTGTAGACCACGTTCTGGAACAGCCGATTGGCCATCGGATCGGAGCACACGAAATTGCTCACCAGCGGCGTGTCGGAGTGCAGTACCAGCCCCGTGATTTTGGGCGGGGCGGCCAGCGGCGTGTCGCCTTCGACCGTCAGCTCCACATACTGAAACCCGTGGAAGGTGAAACGCGGCACGTACGTCTCACCCTGCGCATCCCCTTTGAGCACGTACCGGTCGATGGCCCGCGCCTTACGCAGATTCTCAGTCATCAGCCGGCCGTCGGGGTGCAGCATCTCGCCGTATCGCAGCGTCACGGTCTGCCCGGCCGAGCCCTGGACCTCGAGACACACGATACCGGCGATATTCTGGCCAAGATTGAACAGGTACTTGCCGGGCGCGGGCTCTTTCACCTCGACGGGCGCGATCGCCTCGGTCACGCGGACGCTCACTCCCGGAAATGCCTCGAGCTTCGGTCTGACGAACCCGAGGTCGACTTCACGCCCCTTGATCTGCGGGGCCTGGTCCGGCGCGTCCGGACTGTGGCACTCGTAGAACGTGGTGGTGGGGCGGCCGTTGTCGCGGGCCAGGATCGCTGCCTCCCAGTCGCTGTCGTCGAATCCGGCGCGCGACCAGCCCGCCTGCTCTCGCCGCGCATCGTAGCACTCGCCCATCAGAAGGTCCGCCTCCTGAATCGGCCCCTGGCCGGTCACGCGCCAGGACGTGTCGGTGGCGATCACGTCCCGCGTGCCGTCCGCATATTCGATCTCCAGCTGCGCCATCACGGCCGGGGTCTTGCCGTAGATGTACCGGCCGATGCGCTCGGTCCCCATGCCGGTGAGCAATCCGAATCCCACGTAGCCGCTGTACCAGCCGTCCGCGACCCACGCCCCCACGGCGTTCTCGCCGGCCTGGATCAGCGGCGTGACGTCGTACGTCTGGTAATAGGCGCGTTGCCGGTAATCGGTCCAGCCCGGCGCGAAATACGCGTCGCCGACACGCTGGCCATTGAGGTGCAGTTCGTAGATGCCCAACGCCGTGGCGTAGAGCGTGGCCCGCGTCACCTGACCCGACCTGGCTTCAAACGCTTTGCGATACTGCCGCGCCGCCGGCAGAAACAGCTGCGCGGCGTCCTGGAACACGGGGGTCTCATCCCGGTAGCTGATGTACTGCGCCTGCCAGTCGTCGTCGCGGAGCAGCCCCATCGACCACTGCGCGACCGGCGAGGTGACCCGCCACGCCTGGCCCCCGGCCGCCTCCCCCTGCAGCTCGACCTGCCAATAGCACCGCGTGCGGGACGGCAACGCCAGTCCCCGATAGACGAGGTTCACGGTCTCGTCGCTGGCGACTTCCCCAGAGTCCCACAAATCCCCCTTGCCCGACGCAAGCAGGGCGGGCTGCGACGCCACCCGGATGCGATACACCGTCTGTCGGACGCACCGCAGCTCGGATTCCAACCGCCAGCTCAGCCGCGGCTGCGGCTGGTCGATGCCCACCGGATCGACGTGGTACTCGCAACGCAGCTGTGTCACCGTGACCGGCGCGTCATCGGCCGCCACGGTGGATCCGCACAGCAGCCATACGCCGGCAGCGGTCCAGACCAGCGACCGCACACTGCGGGGGACGAATGCACACTCCATGACATGACTCCAGCGACCAGAAACGACAATGATTCAGCGTCAACCGGGCGACAACAACCGGCCAACAGCAACCGGCCAACAGCAACCAGGCAACAACAACCAGGCAACAACAACCAGGCAACAACAACCAGGCGGGGCGGCAGCGGGCCTGCACGGCCGAGCGGCGCCGCCCGCCGCGACGGTCAATGCACTTCCGCCCGCCTGCCGAACCAGAGCGATCCGAGGATACAGAGGATCTGCAGAGCGTAGGTGGCGCCGTGCAGGCCCCCTGCGGCGCCAATCACATAGATGAACGGCTCGAAATACCGCGCGATCCACCAGCCGCTGATGTCCAGCAGCACGCCCAGCATCGGCAGGGGCCCCAGCAGCAGCTTGACGCCCTGCGGCAGGCCGGTCATCAGGAACAGCACCCCGACGACGAACGTGAACACGGGGACCGCCATGACGTGGGTATGTGTCACGTGCACCAGCCGGGCCGTGCTCGGCGGCTTGATCTCGACTGTCTGCACCCCCGACGGCTCACGCGTGATCTCGGGCTTGGCCGTCACCATCACCAGCTTGTATTCCGGATCGCTGGCGTCCGTCGCAGCGTAGGGGATCTCTTCGATGTCACCTCCGTCCGCATTGTGGCACTCGATGCACTGTGCCTTGATCACCGCCTGCGCCGATGGGTCCCCCGACTCGGCCAGCCCCTCCAGCGCGAATTCCTCCTCCTTGGCGGCGTTCTCCAGCCAGGTGAGCAACCCGCGCACGGCCGGCTCACCGCCTCTGTCCAGGTACTCACGCATCCCGCCGCCGGGACGCACCTCGGTC
>DAISIS010000335.1:0-6384 GCA_036821925.1 Pirellulaceae bacterium | reverse complement strand
TCCATCACCATTCCCCACAAGGTGGAGGCGATGGCGGGGGTGGACGAGGTGGACGCGACCGCCCGGGTCATCGGCTGCATCAACACGGTGGTGAACGACGGCGGTCGCCTGGTGGGCTATAATTCGGACGGTCGGGGCGCGGTCAATGCCCTGCGCGAGTCGGGGGCGGACCCGCAGGGGAGTCGCACCGTGGTGCTCGGATCGGGCGGAGCGGCCCGGGCCGTGGCGGTGACGATTGCGCGGGAGGCGCCGCCGGCGACGCTCACGATCCTCGGCATCGACGCCGCGGAGCTCGAGCGGCTGGCCGCGGATGTCGGCCGCCCGGGCGGGGTGAACGTCCAGCACGAACGGCTCACCGACGCGTCGCTCCGGACCGCTCTGGCAGGTGCCGACCTGGTGGTCCATTGTTCGCCGGTCGGCATGCACCCGCAGGAAGGGCGCAGCCTGGTCCCCCGTGAGCTGCTGCGTCCTGGCCTGGCCGTGTTCGACGCCGTCTACAATCCGCGACAGACCCGCCTGATCCAGGACGCCCAGCAGGCGGGCTGCCAGACGATCCTCGGCCTGGAGATGTTTCTGGGCCAGGCGTATGTGCAGTTCGAGTTGTGGACGGGTCAGCCCGCGCCGCGCGAGGTCATGCGTCACGTAGTGGAAGCGAAACTGTGAATCTCGTGCTGGTGGGGTATCGTGGCACAGGCAAGACGGCGGTGGCTGCCGAACTGGCGGCGCGCCGCGGACTGGCCGTAGTCCACCTGGACGCGGAGATCGAACGCCGGGCCGGGAAACGGATTCCGCAGATCGTGGCCGATGCCGGCTGGCCCGCGTTCCGGGATCTCGAGCAAGAGGTGGTCCGCACGTTTGCGGCCCGCGATGGGCTGGTGCTCGACTGCGGCGGGGGAGTGGTGGAGCGGGAGGCCAACTTCGCGGTCCTGCGGCAGGCGGGCCCGGTCATCTGGCTCACCGCTTCGGTCGACACGATCGTCCGCCGCATCGCGGGCGATGGCCAGCGTCCGTCGTTGACCGGCACGAAGAGCTTCACCGAAGAAGTGGCCGAAGTACTGGCGCGCCGCACGCCGCTGTATCAGCGGCTGGCGCATTACGTGGTCGACACCGATGCCCGCACGATCGACGCCGTCGTGGCGGAAATTGAACGCTTGTTAGATGAGGCCGAGAGGCCGGACTGTTTTCCAGGAGCACTACCATGACCTACCGCAGTTCACGTCGTTCGTTTCTCCAGTGGGCCGGGCTCGGCGCGGCCGCCGTTGGCATCGGCGCGTCGGCGCGCGGCGACGAGCAGGAGAAGATTCAGGGGTTTGAGCAGCAGGAGCGTCAGAACGGACCCGACCAGGGGTGGCAGCCGACCACCGACCGCAAGATCCGCATGGGGATCGTCGGGTTCGGCCTGTGCCAGTTCGGCGCCGCCTTCTCGCTGCAGGACCACCCCAACGTCGAGGTGGTGGCCGTCAGCGATCTGTTTCCCGATCGCTGCCAGGCGCTGGCCAAGGCCTGCCGTTGCGAGAAGACCTATCCGTCGCTGGAAGAAATGGTCAAGGACGACCAGATTGAGGCGATCTTCGTCGCCACCGATGCGCCCAGCCACGCGCGGCACTGCATGGACGTGCTGGCCCACGGCAAGCACGTGGCGACCGCTGTCCCGGCGGTGTTCGAGCACGCGGAGTTGGCCGATGAGTTGTATGCAGCGGTCAAGAAGTCCGGGCTCAAGTACATGATGTTCGAGACCTCCTGCTATCACGAAGACCTGTACGCCATGCGTGAGATCTACCGGGCGGGCGGTTTCGGGCAGCTCGTCTACAGCGAAGGGGAGTACTACCACTACGAGGTCGCGGTGCTCGACTCGTACAAGGGCTGGCGGATCGGCTTGCCGCCGCAGTTCTATCCGACCCACTCGAACGCGTACTACTGCGGCGTCTCAGGGGGCAGCTTCGTCGAGGTCTCGTGCATGGGCATGCCCAGCATCCGGGCCGAACTGCAGCCGGAGAATAACCGCTACCGGAACCCGTTCGGTACCGAGATCGCCTCGTTCCGCACGAGTGAAGGGGGCATGGCGCGGATGGCGGTCAGCTGGGACACGCCCGGCTACGGCGGGGAGGTGGGCCGTGTGCGGGGCCAGCGTGGTTCGATGGTGGGCATGAGCTACCAGGGGCTGGAAGAGAAGCTGCCCGATCTGGCCCGGCCGCCGCTGCCGCCGAGCATCGCGCTGGGGGGCCACGGCGGCTCGCACGGCTACCTCGGTCACGAATTCGTCACGTCGATCCTCGAGAACCGCCAGCCGCTGGTCGATATCACCTGGGCCCTGAACATGTCCCTCTCCGGGATCATCGCCCACCAGTCGGCGCTCAAGAACGGCCAGCTGATGAAGATCCCGCAGTACGCGCGTCTGGAAGCGTAGCCTACGGCAGTTCCAGCACGGCCAGCACCGGGCGGTGGTCGGAGGCGACAGGTTCCTCGATCACCTGCGTCTCCACCACCCGCCACGCGTTGGCGGGCCGGTAGAAGACGTAGTCCAGTGTGGCGTCCGGCTGCGCGGCAGGACAGGTCGGCGCCCATTTCCCCTCCGCTGCGTCGGCCCAGTGCCGGCGCAGCACGGTCAGGGGTGGGCTTCCCGGCACCGCGTTGAAGTCCCCCGCAACGAGCACCGGCAGTCCGCCGGTGTCGGCCAGGTACGGAGCCAGCTTGCCGGCCTGGCACAGGCGTACGGTCGCGTTCTGGTGCTCCAGGTGAGTGGCGGCAAACACGAATCGCCGCGGGTCGCCCGGCGGGCAGACGCGCGCCGCCACGGCGCAGCGCGGTTCACAGCCCGCTTCATAGGGCAGACCGTGAGTCTGCACGTCCTCCAGGGGCCAGCGCGACAGCAGCGCTCCGCCATACTGGCCGCCGGCATAGTCCATGGCCTTGCCGAAGGCCGCCTGCAACCCGGTGAGTCGCCCCAGTTCCGCGGCCTGATCGACCCCCTGGGACCGGGTCGTCCCGACGTCCACCTCCTGGAGCGCCACCAGATCCGGTTCCAGCCGTTGGATCACGGCGGCAATGCGTTCCAGGTCCAGCTTCCCGTCCGTGCCTTCCCCGTGGTGAATGTTGTACGTGACGACGCGTACGCGCAGCGCATCGGCCGCGGAGAGCGCCGGGGCGATCGCCAGCACCAGAGAGGCACCCAGCCAGGCGCGACGACAGAACAGGGTGGTCATGCTAGTCCCTCCGAAAAGAAAGCAGCGCCGGCCGGATCCGCCGGCGCGCGCCGCACGGGGCCTGCCGGGCCCGGCCGCTCCATCATCCCCTCCCGCCTGCTACGCCACAACCGGGCTGAAGCATTGCCATTCGATGTGGCCCACCTTCTGCAGGGCATAGCCGACTTCGCGCAGGTAGTCGCCGTAGCAGACCTGGCAGTGGAATCCCTCCATCGCCGCTTGCAGCGCCCGCCAGTCGCCATCGATCTGGATGTCGATCTGCGAACGGCAGGCCGGGCGGGACGGCGTGTCGACGACGGTGCCGCGAAACCCCTGCCACTTGGTGCACCGCAGGTTCGGTATGACCACGGTCAAGACCTGTCCTTTGGTGTACTCCACCTTCGTGGCCGCCCCGTAGTCGGATTCGAAGTGGGTCATGATGGTAGCCGGCTCGAGATCCTTGCCGTTCATCTTGCGCGGGGCCGCACAGTGCGCCACGGTGAACGATCCGGCGTGCGGGAAGTGCGAGTTGCAGACGAAGGTCGGCCGGCTGGCGATCCACCGCAACAGCACGCCGGGCAGCGTATGGCTGAGGTCGGTGTGGCAATAGGCTGTGAGTCCTTCGTCGTTGGCCAGGGCCAGCAGCAGGCAGGGGGGCGTGTCGAGCATGCCGATCACCTCGCGTCCCATACAATGGCCGAACCCGAAATTCGTGGCCCCCGTCTCCTGCATGATCTGTTTGACGACGCGCAGCGCCAGGAGCGTGTTGACGACAAACCGCCGCTCCGTGCGCAACACCAGATTCGGCTGTGACAGCAATTCGTCAGTCTGTCGCTCCACCTCGCGCACCGCCGACTCGTCGCCGCGGGCCTGCTGCAGACGCTGCCCGAACGCCTCGTAGGTCATTTCCTCCAGCTCGTAGTTCCAGACCTCGCGCGCGTGGCCGGGACCACGCTCCTGCGCCGGCTGGCTGTAGGCTACCAGGCCCCCGATGGCCAGCATCTTGGTGCCCCGGGCGTTCTGCAGCCCGTAGAGCGCGCGGAGACGCCAGACCAGCTCCTGCTCGTCATCGACCACCACGTCGTCCACGCTCATGTGGGCCTGCACGAACTCGTCCCCGTTGCCGCGCAAGAGCCGCCAGTGCGCGATCTCATACCACAAGTAGTGCGGCTGCGTGCGATGCCGCACGAACACGATGACCGGCTTGCCGCCCCCCGGCAGCTCGTAGACGAGCCCGCCCCCGGCCGCATAGACCAGCCGCACATCGCAATCCACAGCCAGCGCCTGAGCCAGTTCTTCCGCGGTGGCGACCAGCGACAGTGGCAGCAGCTCGACCGGAAAGTCCAGCGTCGGTGCCAGCCGCTGCAGATCCGCCTGAATCCGCGCCGCTTCCTGCCGGGCAGCTTCCGCCGTCTGCACTCCGCCGTAGCCCCGCCAACTCGACTTTTCGACCGGTTGCGGGCAATCGTACGTCAACACGGGCTGCACCCGCAGGCTCTTGCCCGCGGGCAACCGCTCTGCGGCGAGAGGTCCGGCGGCGGCCGCGCCCGCCTGCGGCGAAAGCATCAGGGTCGCCCCGCCAAGCAACGTGGCTCCCCCCACATTCCCCAGAAATCCCCGCCGCGTGATGCTGTGGCTGCCACTGCACGAACAGCTGTGTGCGCCAGCATCCCGGCCATGCCGATCATTCTGGAACGTCGACTCGTTCATCGCGATGGTCCTTTCCTGGCATCAGAGCGCTCATTACCGAGAATCGCTGCACCGAGAATCGCTGCACCGAGAATCGCTGCACCGAGAATCACTGCGAGGCAGTGTACCACGCAGCGGGCGCCCTGTACCACAGTCGCCGGACGGGCGGGGACTACAGCACCCCGACCAGTCGCGCCACCTGCGCCACCACGAAACAGGCGATCGCGCCGAGCGCCAGCGGCAGGAACGTCGCCACCGCCGTCCACTTGGCGCTGCCCGTCTCCCTGTAGATGGTGAAGATCGTCGTCGAGCACGGGTTGTGAAGCAGGCTGAACAGCATCAGGTTGATGCCGGTGAGCAAGGTCCAGCCGCCGGCGCGCAGCACGGCCCCCGTCTCCGTCGCCGAACCCAGTTCGAACATCACCCCCGCCCCGGCCCCCGTCCCGGCGGCGGGCATGGCGAGCACCGTCAGCATCAGCACGGTGGGAATCACGATTTCGTTCGCCGGTATGGCCACGATATAGGCCAGCAGAATGACGCCGTTGAGACCGATCAGCACCCCCAGCGGATGGAGCCCGGCGATGAGCCATTCGGCCAGTGATCTGTCGGCCACCGCGATATTGGCGGTCAGCCAGATGACGGCCCCGGCCGGCAGCGCGAAGACGACGGCCCGCCACAGCACCACCAGCGTGCGGTCGATGAGCGAGGTGTAGAGCGTCCGCAGCAGCCGGGGCGGGCGGTAGGGGGGCAGTTCCAGATGAAACGCCGACGGCTCACCCTGCAACAGGGTGCGTGACAACAGCCAGGACGCCCCGAAGGAAACCGCCACACCCAGCAGTGCCACGGTCACCACGGCCAGCGTCGCCGCCACCGCGCTCAGGTAGGACGGCACCAGCGCGCCGATGAAGATCGTCGCGATCAGGATCTGGGTCGGCCAGCGCCCGTTACAGAGCGAGAAGTTGTTAGTCAGGATGGCAATCAGCCGCTCCCGCGGGCTGTCAATCACGCGCGCCGCGACCACCCCGGCGGCGTTGCACCCAAACCCCATGCACATGGTCAGCGCCTGTTTGCCGTGCGCGCCGCAACGCTGGAACCAGCGGTCCAGATTGAAGGCCACGCGCGGCAGGTAGCCGAAGTCCTCCAGCAGCGTAAACAGGGGAAAGAAGATCGCCATCGGCGGCAGCATCACACTCACCACCCACGCCGTCGCACGGTAGCAGCCATCGATCAGCAGGCCGTCGAGCCAGGCGGGCAGACCGATCGCGGCGGCCGCCGATTTCAGCAGCGGCAGCAGGGTATCGAGGAAGAGGGTGGCCAGCAGGCTGGAGGGTACGTTGGCGCCCGTCACCGTGATCCAGAGCACGGCGGCCAGCATCGCCGCCATGATGGGAAAGCCGGTCCAGCGGTTGGTGAGCAGCTGGTCGAGCGTGCGGTCCCAGTCCCGCTTCCCCTCCCGATCCGCGCGCCGCACGACGGCATCGGCGATCGCGGCAGCGCGGGCGTAGGTCTCTTC
>DAISIS010000334.1:0-6401 GCA_036821925.1 Pirellulaceae bacterium | reverse complement strand
ATCGTCGGGCGAGTCAACGGGAAAGGTGCGCCCTTACCCATTTTCGACAGTGCCACAGGACCCACACGGAATTCTCGACTGATCGCCGTCTGCGACCTTCCCTCCAGGATCCGCGCGACGATGTTCAACTTCGTCACGTCATCGAGCCGGGCGCGATTCGGCTCGGGGAGACTCTTTCCCAGCGACCTCACCGCCGCGTAAACGCCGGCTTCGACCGCCCGCTGCGAGATCTGGCTGACACGCTGCCTGGTTATCCCCGCGTCGTGCGCGATTCTCTCCAGCGTGTAACCGCTCAACAACCACGCCAGGATCTGCATCGACCTGTCTACCGGCTTCCCGCCCACCCCGATCTCGCGGTTGAACCCCAACTTCACGCCGTGCTCCCGGCACGCTGAGTGGACGACGCTGGTGCTGACACCGCGCTTTTCGGCCGCGGCACGCACCGACGCTCCACGTCTGACATCCTCGGCGAGCGTTTTTTGACGCTGGGCGCGTTTCCGTTGCAGCATGGTAGGCATGGCGAATTCCTTCGTTCGTGGGATTCCAGCGAACGACGGTTGCTGTGCTTGATGGTGCTGGCCATCACCGCGATCCACCCACTGCTTTCCACCCCCTGTTCTGGCGCGCGTCACAGGCAGTCGCGGCGGAGGTTCAGGCGCCGTACTTGGCCAGACGCCCGGCGTTGGCCAGGGCCAGGGACATCAGGTACCGCGCCTCGAACTGGCCCAGCCCGCCCTGAATGCACGCGGTCTCGCTGAACTGCTGGCAGTGGTCCGGCCGGCAGCAGCGGGACACCAGCAGCGTGGGCACGGCGTGCCAGCTGTGGCTTTTCAGGAAGGCCGGGGTGCTGTGGTCGCCGGTGACGATCAGCACATCGGGTTGGAGCGCCGTGATGCGCGGGATGATCGCGTCCAGCTCTTCGGTGCGTTTCACCTTCGCTTCGAAGTTCCCGTCTTCCCCCGTGCTGTCGGTGTACTTGAAGTGCACGAAGAAGAAGTCGTAGTCGGCCCAGTGCTGTGCCAGCAGGTCGACCTCCTCACTGAGACTGGTCGCCTGGCCGACAATCTCCATCCCCACCAGGCGAGCCAGCCCCTTGTACATGGGGTAGACGGCGATCGCCGCGGCCCGCAGGCCGTACACGTCCTGGTACGTGGGCAGATTCGGCTTGCCGGCGAAGCCGCGCATCGTCAGGAAGTTGGCCTTGGGCTCTCCGGCGAGCAGCCCGCGCGCCTGCCGCAGGAACTCGATCGCCACCTCGGCCGTCCGTTCGCTCGCCGGGTCCTGCGGGATCGGATCCAGCGGCGGAACGCCGGTCGCCTGGGGATCGGTGTCGGCCACGGCGCCTTCCAGCCCCTCGCCGCGAAACACCACCACAAAGCGATGCTCCTTCACCGGCTCCACAAACAGCTGCACGCCGGGGATGGAGACTTTCCGCAAGGAGATGGCCAGCGGCCCACTTTCGTCCGAGGAAATCCGCCCCGCGCGGCGATCCGTGATGCGGCCCGCCTGGTCGAGCGTGCAGAAGTTGCACCGCACGGCCACGTCACCCGGCTGCAGCTCAAAACCGACTCCCGTGGCCTCCAACGCGCCGCGGCCGATCACGTACTTGAGTGGATCGTAGCCGAAGAGCGCCAGGTGCCCCGGGCCGCTCCCCGGCGTGATGCCCGGCAACACCGGAATGCTGGCCCCCTGCACGCCCTGTCGCGCCAGCTGGTCCAGCTGCGGCGTCCGCGCAGTCTCCAGCTCCGTCTTGCCGTCCGGCGTCAAGGGAAGCCCGCCGATGCCATCGGCCACCAGCATCACGATTTTCGAGTCGTTCTTAATGTGCAGCTGCCGCACCAGGTCTTGAATATCCATCTCCCAGCTCTCTCATTGAGGGTGATCGGGTTATGTCGTAGGGTTCGTGCTCCCAGTGTGACGTACCCGGCGGATTCCGCACAAGGTGCCTGGCCGCGAATCCCGCCCGGCCGGGGCGCATTGCCTGTCAGGTGGGGACCCGGACCTGGATCTCGTCTCCCACGACGCGGACGTCGAAACAGTCGATCCGCTGCCGCCGGTAATCGCACCAGGAGCCGTCGTGGATCGAGAAGCGCCAGCCGTGTTCCGGGCAGGCGACCACGCCGTCCTGCAGATCGCCCTCGGCCAGGGAGGCGCCCATGTGGGGACAGCAGTCGTCGATGGCGTAGTATTGGCCCCCCTCGTTGAAGACGGCGATCACGCGGTCTTCCACCACGAAAGCGCGGCCACGCCCTTCCGGAATCTCACCTACTTTTGCTACCGTTCTATAATCACTCATGTTCTTACCGCTCGGACGGACCGCCGCGCGGTTCGCCCTGCATCTTGGATCTTGGATCTTGGATCTGCTGTCGGGGCCCCGAGGGTTCGAGCGCCGGGTAGGTGTGACCGGGCACTACGTTGTCCCGGACGCGTCTGTTCAAGTCAAGCGGAGTTGTGCTGGTGGCCGGGGAGAATCTCAAGGAACAACTGGTGCGTCATGTCCTGCCGGCGGTGCAGATGCCTGCGCAGTACGTGGGGGGCGAACTGAACATGGTGCGGAAAGACCACCGGTCGGTCCGCGGCCGACTCTGCCTGGCGTTCCCCGATCTGTACACGATCGGCATGAGCCATCACGGGCTGCAGGTGCTGTACAGCCTGATGAACGCGTGCGAAGACTGGGTCTGCGAACGGGCCTTCGCACCCTGGATGGACATGGAACAGGCCCTGCGCGCGCAGGGCCTGCCGCTCTACAGCCTGGAGTCGTTCACGCCGCTGCGCGCGTTCGACGTGTTGGGGTTCTCGCTGCAGTACGAGCTCTGCGCGCCGAACATCCTCACCATGCTCGATCTGGCCGGTATCCCGCTGCGATCGCGGGACCGGACGGTGTCCGATCCGCTGGTGATCGCGGGGGGCCCTTGCGCGCAGAATCCCGAACCGCTGGCGGCTTTCATCGACGTCTTTGTGACCGGGGACGGCGAGCCGAGCCTGCCGCGTCTGTGCGACCTGTGGCTGGAGCTGAAGGGAGCGCCGGGAGCGACGGGGCAGGGGAGGGGAGGGTGCGATGCGCGCGAGGCGATGCTGCTGGAGGTGGCCCGGCAGCTGCCCTTCTGTTACGTGCCCCGCTTCTACGAGCCCCAGTATCGTGACGGCCGGTTCGTGGCGCTCGACCGGCTGCACCCTGCGGTGCCGGCGACGATCGAGCCGGCGATCCTGCGCGACCTGGAAGCAGCGCCGTTGCCGACCCGCCCGCTGGTGCCCTACGTCGAATGCGTGCACGACCGGATCGCCATCGAAATCATGCGCGGCTGTCCGTGGCAGTGCCGATTCTGCCAGAGTTCGGTCATCAAGCGGCCGCTGCGGTTCCGCTCGATCGACACGATCGTCAGCGCGGCGCTGGAGACCTACCGCCAGACCGGCTTCAACGAGATTTCGCTGCTGTCGCTCTCGTCGAGCGACTACCCGCAGTTTGACCAGCTGGTCCGCCAGCTGAAGGAGGTCTTCGCGCCGCTGCGGGTGAGCATCGCGGTGCCCAGCCTCCGCGTGAATGATCAACTCCGCACGGTCGCGGAGCTGATTGGCAACGAACGCCGGTCCAGCCTGACGCTGGCCCCGGAGGTGGCGCGCGACGACATGCGGGCCCAGATCCGCAAGCGGATCCGGAACGACGACCTGTACGCCGGCTGCCGCACGGCCTTTCGCCACGGCTACGAACGGGTGAAGCTGTATTTCATGTGCGGCCTGCCGGGCGAACGCCCGAGCGACCTGGACGGCATCGTGGAGATGGCTGAAACAATTGCGCGGATCGGCCGGGAAGAGCGCGGGCGGTACGCGCAGGTGACGGCCAGCGTGTCAAATTTCGTCCCCAAGGCGCACACGCCGTTCCAGTGGAACGGCATGCAGACGCGCGACTACTTCCGCTGGGCCCACGACTACCTGTGGCGACGCCGATCGCTGCCGTGCGTCCAGATCAAACGCCACAACATCGAGACCAGCCTGCTGGAAGGCGCGCTGGGCCGCGGCGACCGGCGCGTCGGCGACGCCATCGAACTGGCCTGGCGCCGCGGCGCACGCATGGACAGCTGGTCGGAACAGTTTCAGCCCGAGCGGTGGTGGCAGGCGCTGGCCGATGCCGGACTCGACGTCCAGGTAATCCTGCACCAGCCCTTCGCACCCGACGCGACATTGCCGTGGGACCACGTCAATGTAAAATGCGGCCGGACGTTCCTGGAAAAAGAACAACTCCGGTCGGTCGCCCAGCGGAACCGGATGCAGGAGAGTGCGACGGATGAATGAACCACGCCCCGATATGACGTTTTCCGACTTCCAGCAGCTGATTCGGAACATGTACCTCCGCAAAGATGTGGCCCGCGGCGTGGACGGCACATTCATGTGGCTGATGGAAGAGATCGGCGAGCTGGCAGCGGCGCTGCGCCACGGCACCCCGGAGGAACAGAGCCTGGAGTTCGCCGACGTGCTGGCCTGGCTGACCACGATCGCCAACGTGGCCCAGGTGGATCTGGGCGCGGCCGTCTACCGCAAGTACGGCCAAGGCTGCCCGGGCTGCGGCCAGTTCGTCTGCCGCTGCGACGATGCCGGCAAACCGTGATGCCGGCAAACCGTGATTCCGGCAAACCGTGACGGTTGTGCGATCCGTGCGGCGGCGAGATCCGTATCGAGGATCAAGCCGGCGATTCACGCCGGAGCATCGGCCAGTTATGCTGGGGGAATCGGCGACCGCGGTGGCCAGACTACGGGCCGCGAACTTCCCGACGCCCTGGCGGCTGGAGCTCGGGCGACGGCGTGTGGCAAGGCTGACTGCCCAAAGTGTAGTGCGAGAGGCCCGAGTGAAACCCCACTTCCTGGTGACATGCTGTTTGACGCTGGCCATGCTCTGGCCGTGGGGACCTGTGGCCACTGCGGGTCAGGATCCGGCGATAGCGGACGTGACGGTGGGCCTGGGCGGGGTGTTCAAAGTCGGGCACTGGACGCCCGTGCTGGTGACGATCGACGGCGGCGGGAGTGACTTCGTCGGGAATCTCGAGTTGACGGCGCCGGACAGCGACGACGTGATGACCCGGTTCATTCAGGGTGCCGACACGTCGGTCACGATCCCGCGTGGCGAGCGTTGGACGGGCTGGCGGTACGTCAAGCTGGGCAAAGTGCGTGGCCGGCTGCAGGCGGTGCTCCGGGCGGCCGACGGGACTCTGGTAACTTCGCGGTCGGTGGAGCATGTGATACCGGCGTCGGCGACGGCTCAGTGGGTCGTGAGCATTGGCCCGGACGTGGGGGTCGAGGAGGCGGCGGTGTTTCTGGCCCGGGTGCGGGGCGAGAAGCTGACGACGAGCGTATTGCAGGAGCGGGAGCAATTTCCGGATCGCTGGTTCGGATACGAGGGGGTGGACGTGCTGCTGGTGACGACCGGCACAGAAAGCGTCCTGGAGCGGCTGAGCGACGCGCAATACGGGGCGCTGCTCGAGTGGCTCCAGCTGGGAGGCCGGCTGGTATTTTCGGCCGGGAAGCGAGCGGAGGAGTTATTCCGCGAAGGAAGTCGGTTCCATGCGCTGCGGCCGGGGGAGTTGTTCGAGCTGGACACGTACTGGAAAGCCTCGGGGCTGGAGAACTACGCCCGGGCTGCCGAGCGGCTCACCAGCAACGACGAAGCGCCGCTGGCCGTGTTCCAGTCGGTGCGCGGGCGCACGCTCTGCTATGAGGGAGCAGGCGGGGCGCACGATCGGGCGTTGGTGGTGCAGTATCCCTGCGGGTTGGGCCTGGTCACGTATCTCGCGCTGGACCTGGAGCAGCCGCCGGTGGCGCAGTGGCCGGCGCGCCCCCGCATGCTGGCCCGGTTGCTGCAGTCGCGCGGCGACGAGGAGGACGCCGGTGCGGGGCAGGACACGCTGGGGCAGGTGACCCATGTCGGCTATGACGACATTGCGGGACAGTTGCGATCGGCGCTGGACCAGTATTCGCATGTAACCATGGTGCGGTTCTCGTGGGTGGCCGGGCTGCTGGTGGTGTACCTCCTGCTGCTCGGGCCGCTGGACTTCTTCGGGCTGCACAAGCTGGGGCGGCCGCAGTGGACCTGGTTCACATTCCCGCTGATCGTGGTGGCCTGCTGCGCGCTGGCCGTCTGGCTGTCGCAGCGTTGGAAAGGCAACCGGTTGGAGGCCAATCAGATCGACGTGGTCGATGTGGACTTCGCACAAGGCACGGTGCGGGGCACCACGTGGGCCAGCATCTACAGTCCGCGGGCCGCGCGGCTCGCGCTGGATCTGGTGCCGCAACCGGCGGTCACGACGACCGGCGCGCCGGGGGTCTTGTTGTCCTGGAACGGCCTGCCGGGCACGGGGCTGGGGGGCATGAACACGACGGCCGCCGTCGATGTGCTGAGCGACGAGTATACG
>DAISIS010000333.1:0-6404 GCA_036821925.1 Pirellulaceae bacterium | reverse complement strand
CCCGGTCACTCAACGGTACGTACATCGGATGCTGCGCCAACGCCGCCTGCGGCGGCGGATTCGAGTGATGCAGCCCGTACAGGGCTTCGTGCAGCCGACACCCGGACGCTGGGACCAGCGCGAACACGAGCACAAGCACAAGAATCCAGCGCCATTCGATGGGTTTCATGTGTTGTCCGTCCGCCGTGGGCACAGCCCGATGCTCAACCCGAAAGGATTCCCAGAAAGGGGGCGGTAGTGTCCCGGAAAAACGGCTTGGCGACAAGAGCACCTTCGTCGCGCGGGCGGGACAGCAACTCCTCCAGCCCACCCAGAAACCCCAATCACCCGCAAAGTCGCGGAACTTTCTCACACACCACAACGTCGGAACACCAGAGAGACTGATCGTGGTTCTTGCGGGGAGGTTGTGGCATGTCCCGAATACTGACTGGTCTACTGATCATTGGCGTGGTACTCGTCCCCTCATTGGTCTGGGGGCAGGGTGTGTTAGTGGACATCGAGCCTGGTCATCACTACCGTCTGCCGCGGCCGCCAATATTCCTCGATCCGCATCCGCGGCCTGTGCCGGAGCCACCGACGTCGTATCGGATCCAGGAGCTGGCGGTGGACGCCACGGTGGCGGATCAGGTCGCCAAGGTGCAGGTGTCCCAATCGTTTGTCAACACAGGCAGCCGGCAGATGGAGGTCTCCTTCCTGTTCCCGTTGCCGTATGACGGAGCGGTGGACCAGATGACCTTTATGGTGGACGGCAAGGAGTACGAGGCGAAGCTGCTCAGCGCCGAGGAAGCGCGGCGCGTCTATGAAGGGTATATTCGCCGCAACCAGGATCCGGCGCTGCTGGAATGGCTCGGCACCGGCATGTTCCAGACGAGCATCTTCCCGGTGCCGCCGGGGGGCAAACGCACCGTCACGATGCGGTACAGCCAGATCTGTCGCAGGACTGACGGGCTCACCGAATGGCTGTTTCCGCTGAGCACTGCCAAGTACACGTCACAGCCGGTCGAGAAGGTGGCGGTCAATGTGACGATACAGAGCCAGGTACCGATCAAGAACGTGTACAGCCCGACTCACTCGATCGAACTCCAGCGTCCCGCGGACGGCGCGGCGCGGATTGCCTATACCGGCACGAACGAGATCCCCGCCTCCGATTTCCGTCTGCTGTTCGACGTGGGGAAGGAGCGTGTCGGTGCCAGTGTGATGAGTTACCGCCCCGAGACCGGGGATGAGGGATATTTCCTACTGCTGGTCAGTCCGGACATTGAGCGGTCGGCCAGTCAGCCCCAGCCCAAGACGGTGATCTTCGTCGTCGACCGTTCGGGGAGTATGAGCGGTAAGAAGATCGAGCAGGCCAAGGGCGCGTTGAAGTTCGTCTTGAACAACCTGCGGGAGACCGATCTGTTCAACATCGTGGCCTACGACAGCGCGGTGGAGAGTTTCCGACCGGAACTGCAGCGGTACAACGACCAGACGCGCAACGAGGCGTTGGGCTTCATCGAAGGGATCTATGCGGGGGGCAGCACCAACATCGACGGGGCGTTGCAGGCGGCGCTGGCCCAGCTGCAGGATGCCAGCCGGCCGGCGTACATCGTCTTCCTCACCGACGGGCTGCCCACCGCGGGGGAACGGCGCGAGCCGCAGATCGTGGCCAATGCCAAGACGGCCAACAAGGTGCGGGCCCGCATCTTCACCTTCGGCGTCGGGTACGACGTGAACAGCCGGCTGCTGGACAAGCTGGTGCGGGTCTGTTTCGGCCGCAGCCAGTACGTCCTGCCGGACGAGGACATCGAAGCCCACGTGGCGCGGCTCTACGCGCGGATCGGCGCGCCGGCCATGGTGGATCTGCAGGTGGCATTCGACGTCGCCGACCGGCCGGTCGATCAGGGCGCGGTGATCAGCCGCGTCTATCCCCAGGACGCGGTGGACCTGTTTGCCGGCGACCAGCTGGTGCTGGTCGGTCGCTACAAGCACCCGGGCGACGCGACCGTGACGATCCGCGGGAAGGTGGAGGGGAGCGAGCAGTCGTTCAGTTTCCCGGCCAAACTCACCGACAAATCGGCTGACGACTCGCAGGCGTTCATCGAGAAGCTGTGGGCGGTCCGCCGCGTCGGCCAGATCATCGACGAGATTGACCTGCACGGCAAGAACCAGGAACTCGTCAACGAACTGGTGGCGCTGGCCACCCGGCACGGCATCCTGACCCCCTACACGTCGTTCCTGGCAGACGAGCAGGCCAACATCCGCGACGTGGCCGCTGTGCAGCTCCAGGCGGGCACGGCGCTCGAAGCGCTGAACTATGAAACGGGCGCGTACGCCTTCCGCCAACGGATGATCAAGGGCAGCCTGCAGCAGGTCGAGCAGGCGGGATCCGGGTACGCGTTGGACCTGAGCCGGGCCGCAGCGCCCAGCTATCCCGGCGCTGGGTCGGGGGTGACCCAGCTCTACGGCGGCCGCGCTGCAGCCATGGGAGGCGGCACAGCCGCTCCGGCCGGGATCCAGCCGGCGATGCCCGGGGCCGCCCCCGCGTCCCTGCCGTCGGCGTCGGACGGCCCGGCCGTGGCCACCACCGTGCTCAACGTGGGCAAGAAGACGTTCTTCCAACGCAACAACCGCTGGGAGGATTCCGCGCTCACGGAAGAGCAGATCCAGAACGCGCGGCAGATCGAGCGATACAGCGATGCGTACTTCGCCCTGAGCCAGCAGTACGGCCGAGACGTCGCCAAGTATCTCGCCTTGGAAGGCCGCGTCCTCGTCCTGCTGGGCAATCAGGCCTACGAGTTCTGACCCGCGCACCGCTCGGCCGCCGCTGGCGCAGATCCGTTCCTGACGGTTATGCCGGTAGGTCACCCCCGGCGCTGGCCTCCGCGCGGTGCGCCGCGCGCCGCCTGCCGGAGCACCGCGCGCGGCCGACCGCGGTAAGCTAGGCTCTACAGGTGACGCCAGGGGGCGGATCTGCATCTCCAGGGTGGAGGAACAGCCAGCGGTGACCAGACGACGCGGAGCGAATCGAGGGCAGCCGGGTGACAGCGCGGCCGGCGCGGAGACGGCGGCGGATGCCGTGCGGCAGGCGCGCGAAGCGCCGCAGCGAGTGGAGCAGGCATACGATGCGTGACGCATTCGACGCGCAGTGCCTGGAGCTTCGCACACGGATCGCCCGCTCGCGGCGCCGTGTCGATCGCGGTGCGCGCGACCTGATCCACGACGTCGCCGGGTGGGTCGCTCTGCCGTTCGTGTCCCGCCCCCGCCGCGGTTACTGGATGCTGGGGGCCGGCATTCTGGCTGCCGGATTGGCGCTGTCGCAGGGGAGCCGGTTGCGCATCCTGGCTGACGTGCGCCGCCAGCTCCTGGGCACCGCCGTGGCGCGTGGCCTGGATCAGCTGACCCGGCGGCTCCGTGTGATGGCGTGGCAGTCGCGCCGCGCGCGGCGGGCAGCGACGAGGGGGTCGAACGATGCGTGAGCGGAGCGCAACGGGGTCGAGCCGGTGGGGCGTCGCCGCGCGGCAGACCGCTGGCCACCTGGCACAGATGATCCAGCTGCGTCGCGAGCTGGCCGCGCTGGAACTGCAACACGACCGTGCGCTGGTGCGGCGTGTCCTGTTGGTGGGCGGCGCCGCGGCACTGCTCGTCGTGTGCGGCCTGACCCTGCTCCTGACCGCAGCTGCCCTCTGCCTGGCCCAGGCCACCAACGCCCAGCCCACCGTCTGGCTCTTCATCCTGGGCGCCGTCCTTGCCCTGCCCGGTGCTGTCGCGATAGGATTGAGTGTGCGCCGAGTGCGCGCGGAATTCTGCGGACTACGCAATACGTTGGCGGAACTGCGCGAGGATCTCGAGTGGCTCCGCGAGTGGGGGCAACCAGGAGACTGATCACCCATGGGGCGCGTGGTGCAAGCTCCTTCCGGGCAGCGGTTCGCGGACGGGACAGCAGCCGGCGGCTGGTGGCATGAGCTGGAGCAGTCGGGGCGCATCATGTGTGACCTGTGTCCCCGCCACTGCACGCTCAAACCGGGGGACCGCGGCTTCTGCTTCGTGCGGCAGAACGTGGGCGGCGAGCTGGTCCTGACCACCTACGGCCGCAGCACGGGCTTCTGCGTCGACCCGATCGAAAAAAAACCGCTCAACCATTTCCTGCCGGGCACAGCTGTCCTGTCGTTCGGTACCGCCGGCTGCAATCTCGGCTGCAAGTTCTGCCAGAACTGGGATTCGACCAAGTCGCGGGCAGTGGAACGCGCCAGCGAGGTGGCCGAACCGGCCACCATTGCCGAGGCGGCCGCGCAGCTGGGGTGCCACAGTGTCGCCTTCACCTACAACGACCCGGTGATCTGGGCCGAGTACGCGATCGACACGGCGCGCGCCTGCCACGAGCGCGGGATCCGGACGGTCGCGGTCACCAACGGCTACATCACGCCGCAGGCGCGCGGCAGCTTCTTCGAGGTCATGGACGCGGCGAACGTGGATCTGAAGGCGTTTCAGGAGGCGTTCTACTACAAGCTGACCTATTCCCACCTGCAGCCGGTGCTCGATTCGCTCACCTGGCTCCATCGCGACACCGACGTCTGGTTCGAGATCACCAACCTGATCATCCCGGGCGAGAACGACGCCCCGGACGAGCTCCGCCGCATGTGCGACTGGCTGCTGGCGCACGTCGGCGACGAGGTGCCACTGCACTTCACGGCGTTCCATCCGGACTTCCGGATGCTCGATCATCCGGCCACGCCGCGCGAGACGCTCCTGGCGGCGTACGAGCTGGCGCAGTCGCAGGGGATCAAGTATGTCTATGTGGGCAACGTCCACGACCCGCAACACGACAGCACGTACTGTCCCGCGTGCGGCACGCTGCTGATCGCGCGGAACTGGCATCAAGTGGGCGCGTACCACCTGCGTGGCAACCGCTGCGCGCAGTGCGATGCGCCGATCGCCGGACGCTTCCTCGATCAGCCGGGGGACTGGGGACAGCGCCGGCTGCCGGTGAGGATTGCGCAGTTCGCCTGCGCGGCGCCGCAGCCTCCCCAGGCCGGGCCCGCATCCGCAGCAGCGGCCGGTCCCGCGCGCGTGCCGGACCCGGACGATCCGGCTACTCCGCCGCGCAATCCGGGCCTGCCGCTGACACCGCGCGAGCAGCAACAGATCCTGCGCGTCGCGTGCGAGATGGTCGTGGCGGGGGTCTGCCAGCGTTCCGCGGACTGGAGCGATCAGTCCTGTGGGGGCGCCGCGCAGCGGCCCGTGGCGGGCGTGTTCGTGACGCTCAAACGAGGCCCCCACCTGCGCGCCTGCTGCGGATTCCTCGGCGCGCGCGTGCCGCTGCTCGAAGCGCTGCAGAACGCCGCTCACCGCACCGCCACGAGCGACATGCGGCTGCCCCCCATCTCGCCGGCCGAACTGCCGCATCTGCACGTGGCGGTGTCGGTCCTGCACGATTTCCGGCCGGTGACCGAGCCCGGTCCACAGCGGCTGCGCGCTGTGGAAGTGGGCCGGCACGGCCTGACGATTCAGCGCGGCGAAGCCGCCGGCCTGCTGCTGCCCGTCGTGGCGGTCGAGAACGGCTGGGACGCCGAGACGTTTCTGCGACAGGTCTGCCGCAAAGCCGGCTTGCCGGTCCGCGCCTGGCAGGACGACGCAGCGCGACTGCAGACGTTCGAAGCGGTACTAATCGAAGGCCGCCTGGACCCGGATCTGCTGGCCACGGCCCCTCCCGAGGCTCCGCCGCTGCTGCTGCCGGAGGATCTCCAGCAGCTGGCCGCGCACTGCCGCGGGAATGTCGTCGCGCTGGTCCTGGGCGCGACCCCGAACTACTATCTGCCGTCGTGCCCGGACGGGAACGTGCAGAGCGTGGGGCTGGCCGTGCGGATTCCCCAGTATCACTTTGAATCGACCAGCTCGCGGCTGTCGTTGCGCCCGGGACTCCCTTTGCAGTCGACGCTGTACCAGTGCGCCGAGGGTGCGGCACAAGCTATCAAGTCGATGCAACTGCCGACGGATGCGCTCGATGAGCTCCACGCCGAAGTGGCGGTCCTGTACGACTCGGCCATGCACGGTTCGGTGAGTGATGCCGATCTGCAGGGGCTGGATCCCCAACGCCGCGCGCTGGTGGTGCTGGAACGTGGCCGTTACGGCTGGACGTTCGATCGCGACAGGACACCCCGCGAGTTGCTCGCCGCCACGGCCGAACGTGTGCAGGTGCTCAACCCGCAGACGGCCAACGTGCTGAGCCTGAGCGTGGACAGCAGCTGCCGGTCCATGGCGGTCTCGAGCCTGCCGCACCCGCAACGCGGCGCCGCCGTGCGTCCCCCCGCCGTCGCCGGCGTGTTCTATCCCCAGGAACCCACAGCGCTCGACGCCCTGGTCGACGAACTGCTGGCCGACACACCGGACGCGCCCCGCGCACACTGCCCGGCCGTAATGGTGCCCCA
>DAISIS010000332.1:0-6423 GCA_036821925.1 Pirellulaceae bacterium | reverse complement strand
GACCCGGTCGGAAAGTCCGGTGCCGAGCACGGCGGCGAAGGCGACGTAGGTGGTGGACACCGGCAGGCCGCGTCCCGATGCGAAGGCAATGACGCTTGCGCTGACCCCGGTGATGACCGAGGCGCGCAGCGCGTCGTAGTGGACCTTCTTACCTTCCTCGGTCAGTTCCGGGGGGGGCGCCAGGGCGTCGGTCTGGCGGCGGAGTCGCAGGAGGAGGCGGGCCAGCCACTGGCACCACCGTGGTGCGTACAGCACCACATGATCGAATTGACTGCCCGTGTTGACTTCTGCCCGCGTCACGCGCTGCGCGTACGTTGTGAACATGCCGGAGGCGATGAGCACTCCGCAGCCGAACAGGGCCCATTTGGGGATCTCGATGCGGGTGGCCACATCGGCCAGATCCTGGGCCGTGTGGCCGTGCTGGACCCATTGCCACAGATTCAGGCTGGCCAGACCGGGTGAGGCGGCGTTGGCCAGGTCGTTCTGGCCGAACGCGAACGCCATGCAGATCATGCCGGCCACGGCCGTTGCGGGAAACAAATACCGGTAGCCGGCGCGATGGGTCAGCACGAGCAGGAGGTGGGTGAGCAGGGTGAAGAGTCCCCACAGCATGAGCAGGACGAGGAACTCGCCGTACACATCGAACGTCTGGTTCCGCAGTCGTCCGACGATATCGACGTTCTGCAAGCCTTTGAACACCATGAACCAGGTGAGCCAGGTGAACATCGCGCCGGTGATCCAGGGGCCGTGCAGCAGGATCGTGTCGCGATCGTTGGGCTTGTCCCGCACGGCACCGCGGAAGACCCGCATCACCATGTAGGATGCCAGCCCGGAGATGACGATGGAGACGACGATGGCCGTAGCCACAGAACCCACGACGCTCCAGGTCACATTGCCGGCCCCGTTGAGGAACGCGGCGGCGCCGACCAGCGAGAAGATCATGCAGGCGGTCGTGCTGATCGGCATGCCGAAGCCCGAGAAAGCGTACAGCAAGACCGTGTTCACAAAGTAGACGCTGATGTAGATGGCTACCGCGGCCTCGACGGTCAGCACGCGCGGGTTGAAGATCTCGCTCCGCGCCGTCTCGACGACCTGCGAGGAGAATGTTGCCCCCAGCACGACGGCGACGGCCGCCAGGAGCACCGCCAGCCTCCGCTTCATCACGCGGGCTCCAAACACCGCGTTGACCAGGTTGGCCGCATCATTGCGCCCCACCTCGATGCAGTTCCAGACGAGCAGGCACAGACCGAGCAGGGCGGCCAGCGCGACATAACTTATCATGACAGCAGTTCCCCTGTGGCGAACCGGAGCCAGACAGCGGGGCATCGCCAGCGTGCGTTAGCCACTGCCGCGAAGGTTCGCTGCGGCGAGATGTCAGAGCAGCATGGACGACTTCTGGTTGCAGGTCAAGCGTGGGGCGGCCACCGCAGCGCGATTTCCGCCCGCCGGAAAACGCCGGTCGGGCAGCTGTCCCGCCGCTCGACCGGGACTTTTCCACAACCGGCCGGGGCGTACAATGGACCCATGCGCATGTTCGCCCTCCAGTCCGGAAGCAATGGCAACTGTATCTTCGTAGAAGCCGGCGGAGTTCGGTTGCTGATCGATGCGGGGATCAGCGGTGTCCAGATGGAGCAGCGGCTGGCCGCGCACGGCGTGCGGCCGGACGAGATTGACGCGTTGCTGATCTCGCATGACCACCGCGACCATGCGCAGTGCATGGGGATCTACCAGCGGAAGCTCCGGATCCCCGTCTACGTGACTGCTCCGACGCTCGAGGCCGCCCGCGGGCGCACGAAACTCGGGCTCATCGACGACGTGCGCTGCTTCACGGCCGGCGAGTCTGTGCATCTGGGGAGTGTGACGGTCGAGACGATTCCCACACCGCACGACGGCGCGGACGGTGTGGCGTTCGTGATCGACGACGGCCGGTGTCGCTTGGGGGTCATGACCGATCTGGGGCACGTGTTTGCCGGCCTGGAGGAGGTGCTGTTGTCGCTCGATGCCGTGCTGCTGGAGAGCAACTACGATCCACAGATGCTCAAAGACGGCCCCTATCCGGCGTTCCTGCAGGAACGCATCGAAGGGCCGGGCGGGCATCTGTCGAACCTGGATGCGGCCGGGCTGCTGCAGCGGGCGTTTCAAAGCCGCCTCCGCTGGGCCTGCCTGGGCCATCTGTCGGAGCACAACAATCACCCGGCGGTGGCGCTGCAGACGCACCGGGCAGTGCTTGGTGAGCGGTGCCTACTCAGGCTGGCCAGCCGTCACATGCCGTCTGACATGTTCGCTCTATAGCCGGTCTGCGGCTCCGGCAGGCCGCCGAAAGATTGACATCGCCATCCAGCGAGTTTAATTTGCTAGATATGGCGAGAGCTTCTCGCGCACCTTGTCTTGTGGATACGGTATCGTCGCTGGCGTTTCGGGACACGCGGCGACGGAGATCTGCTCGTGGGGACCGGTCGGCTGTTCCCTGTTGATCGCGCACAGAAAGCGCGGTGCCGTGCGGGCTGGAGTGCCTGTGCGCATGTGTGCCGTCGCTGTTCCATATTCCGTTTTCATTTCGTCGTGTTGCTGCGTGTCATGCGCGACAACGGTGTGGAAATTCTGGTGCGACATCCCGTCTCCATCCTGCACAAGGGCTGAGGCTATGAATCCATTGATTTCTGCACGACCGCGTGCGCGGGGGTTCACGTTGGTGGAACTCCTGGTGGTGATCGCTATCATCGGAGTTCTCGTGGCGTTGCTGCTGCCAGCCGTGCAGGCGGCGCGGGAAGCCGCGCGCCGGATGCAGTGTGCTAACCACTGCAAACAGATCGGGCTGGCGTTGCACAACTATCATGACGTGCACCGGGCGTTCCCGCCGGCGTGGATGCTCGATCCGACCAATCTGAATGTGCAGGTCTGGGGTGTCGCGATCCTGCCGTTCATCGAGGAGTCGACGGTTTACGACCGTTGGGACAGTGGCATACCGTGCGTCGACCAGGCTGCCATGCTGGGCTTTTCGGCGGAGCGGGCGGCTACGAACCTCGAACTGGCCAAGACGCATTTGTCCACGTTCATCTGTCCCACCGCACCACGCAGCGACCCGGCGCTGTACTCAGGAGGGTTGCCGGCTGGATCCGTCGGTGGTGGTATGCCGCCACTGAGCCTGACCTGGACGGTAACGATTTCCGACTACTGTGTGGCCACCGGTGTCTATGGCGCGTACGCCCGCATTGCGTATGGCGGCGATTCCGGGGGGAACCGGCATGGCGCGCTACAGCCACTGGCTGCGCCCGTGTCGGACAGCCGGGAGAGCCGCATTAGTAACATCAAAGACGGGACGTCCAACACGATCCTGATTGGCGAGCGTCTGGGTGGATCCGACATTTATCAGCGGCGCGTCGTGGTGGACATGGGCCCGCTCGGCGGCGCCAACGGTGGCGGTTGGGCGGACTTCCTCAACGGCGAACACTGGCTGTCCGGCTCGTTGCACGATGGTACGCCCGGGCCGGATGGCGGGCCCTGTGCGATCAACTGCACCAATCTGCGCGGTTATGGTTTCTTTGCGCTCCATCCGACCGGCTGCCATTTCACCTTTGCGGATGGCTCCGTGCGGTTCATTTCTGATGCCGTCGAAGCGCACACGTTGGCGTCGATGATCACGCGCGAGAAGGGGGAGTTCTTTGAGACGCTGGAGTGAGGTCCGGTGGCGGCAGGGACGGGGCCAGGGTGGCGGCCCCGTCGCGTCGGCGAGAACAACTGGCAGGGGAGTCCAACTCGGATGCGAAGTCTGGCGCTGATGGTGTTGTCTTTGTGTGTGCTCAGCGGTGGCTGCGAGAAAGGTCCCCCGCGCAAGGCGACCTTTCCGGTGACCGGCACTGTGCTGGTGGATGGGAAACCGGCTGATCAGGTGGCCGTCCGATGCGTCCCTGTGGAGGGCATGGATCAGGCTGATCCCACGGAGTCGGCGGCGTTCACGAACGCGGAAGGCAAGTTCGCGATCGCCACGTACATGAAAGGGGACGGTGTGCCGGTGGGCAGTTACGTGCTGACTTTCGAATGGGGGCAGTGGAACTACATCTCGATGCAGCATGGCGGCCCTGACAAGCTCAAGGGAAAGTACACGAATCCCAAGACATCGGCCAGCACGTTCGAGGTGCGGGAAGGTCAACCCACGGACCTGGGCACGATCGAGCTGAAGACCCAGTGAACTGTGTTTGCCGTGGCACGGCTCATGGCCTGGGTCTGCGGATCAGCCACGCAGCAGTTTCCTTCTCGCGATTGATGCCGAAGCCCACAATGACTGTGGCGTCGTCAGAGATGTCGCGCACTTCGGTCAGTTGCCACTGGGCGGCCTCAGGCACGCTGTGCGCCAAGGCGGTGAGCGACTGCATGCCCTGCTCGGCCGTCCACAGGAACGCCTCGGGTCCGGTCGGCCCGGCGGCTCGTCCGACCACGACCCGGCCGTCCCCGGATACGGCGTGGGCGCTGCTGGAGAATTCCCCGTCCGGCAGGTCGCCCAGTGGGACCAGGCCGGTTTCGGCCGTCCACCGAAACGCCTCCGTGCCCTGGTCGGACGTTGCGGTACCCACGATCACCGATCCGTCCCGTGACACGCCGTCGGCCCCGCTGAGATACGTGCCGCCCGGGAGGTCTCCGAGCCCCTGCATGCCACCGTTGGCGGTCCAGCGGAACGCTTCTGTGCCCTCGGTCACATTCCTCCAACCGACCACGACCTGGCCGTCGGAGGACACGGCGAGCGCCGCGCTGCGCTGCGCACCGCCCAGCGGCGTCAGGCCCTGATCCGCGGTCCAGCGGAAGGCGGTTCGGCCGCGGCTGCCGACGATGATTCGTCCATCAGCCGACACGCCGTAAGCGACGCTCGATTCCTGGTTTGCCGGCGCGCCCAGTGCGACCATCCCGGTCTCGGCCGTCCAGCGGAAGGCCTGCCGCCCCTGGCCGGTCTGGCTCTGCCCCACGATCACACGCCCCTGGTCCGATGCGTCGTACGCGGCACTGAAATACTGCGTCTCGGGTGGTGAGAGCGCATCGAGACCGCGCAGCGGACCCGGTGCGACCCACAGGAAGGCCTCCGCACCACGCGTCACCCCCAGGCCGACAGACGACAGGCTCTCGCCCACCACTGCCACGCCGTCCCCCGACACGCCGTACGCCTGGCTCCGCTTGCCGAAATCGTCCGCGCCGCGGAGATTCCCCAGCGGCACAAACTCGAGTTCCGCAGCCGTGGCCCCGTGCGGGACGAGCAATGTGACGAGCAGGACTCCTGCAGACAGTCGCATGGCGGTCTCCCCAACCAACGAAGTGGCGACTTCCAGTGTATTCGACACACCGCGAATTGGAAGCCGAAGTGGCTGCTACCACTCCAAACCAACGCTGAAGCCGTGGAGCCACAAGGTTGAGTCGTGCATCAGCACGCCCGGCCGGGGCACGCCCGACAGCTCGCCGCCGCCGATCTGGCTCGGATTGACCACCAGATCCAGCTGGTCGCCCGTCCGGACGACATGATCGACGATCACCAGCGAGTATCCGGCAGTCAGGATCAGATGGTGGGTCAACTGCCGGCGGACCTTGATGCTCAGCTCCGGCACGGCGGTGAATCTGCCGGTCCGGTGGCGTCCGATGTTGGTGGGTTGTGTCAACAGCCCCCCGGGAGCCAGCACGGTCGGGTCGCCCGGTGTATCAACCAGCGTATCGCCGTCGATCTGGACAGTCCGCGCAATGCCGCCGACGGCCAGTTTCGTGACGAACTCGAACGTCCAACCGTGCGCATGGGTCCACCACTGCACGCCCAGGTCGCCACCGTGGAACTCGTTCCAGGTACTCATTTCGTCCAGCAGGTCGAACGTCGTACCGACGGGCACGCTCCCTCCCGGGTCGGTGATCACCAGCGTCTCATGTACGCCCAGCTCTTCCTGTAGCTGGAGATAGCGATATCCGGCCAGCCATTCGAGACGTCCGCGACTGCCGGACAGCCACCCTTGGCGGAACGTCACGCCGGCCGCCGACAGGTCGCTCGACGTCTCCACCTCAATGCCGCCGGCGACGACCCCCGGATACGAGACCAATTCGGCATCCTGCTGGCCCAGCTGCGTATTGAAGAACGGCCGTGCCAGTATGGCGTGCTCACCGGAGTCGGAGTAATAGTCACCCGAGCTCTGACCGTCGCCGAGCCACAGATAATCGAACTGCAGTTCAGACTCCATCAACGCATCGAACCAATGCCCGAGGCGAACGCCCAACGTTGTGCGGAAACCGCTGCGGGCATCGTCGTCCACGCGGCCATCCCCGAACAGCACCTGCGTGTGGGGCTGGCCCAGCACGCCGGCCTCCGGGCGCGCGGTCCCCGCCGTGCTGGTGGTGACCAGCGGCGGCAGCTCGTTGCCCTGCAGCCACCACAGCAGATACTCGGCCTGCACCCACACC
>DAISIS010000331.1:0-6434 GCA_036821925.1 Pirellulaceae bacterium | reverse complement strand
GCCCCCATCTGCCGGGCGGCGTCCCGCATATCGCCGCTCACTCCGGCGCGCTGCACCATTGCCAGGGCCTCGTCCAGGGTGGCGGCCGCCTGCGGATCCGCCGCCGAGAGTTCCTGTCGCGTCACGTGCATGCGGCCCTGCAGCGCGTCGAAGCGGAGGGCGATGTCATTCTGTTGTTCAGCGAGTTGGCGCAGCGTGATGCGTTGGGCGTCTGTCAGGTCCTGCAGGTCCTTGGACAGCGTTTCCTGGCGCACAGAGTCGGTCCGCTGCCGCACATCTTCCTGCTCGCGCCGCAGGCGGCCCACTTCGGTGGCGAGCCGCCGGTAGCTGTCCCATTGTGCGAGCTGACCGAGCATCTGTTCGAGTGTGCGAATCACCTCTTGCTGCGCGGCCGTCACTTCGTGCACCAGCTGCAGCAGCGGCTGGCGGGCCGGCGACGCGTCGGGTGTTCCGGTCTCGGCGCGGGCGCCGATATCCTCCCGCGCCATTTTCAACGCATCGATCAGGTGGTGCTCAATCCCGGGCAACGCCTGCTCGTTCAGTGCCCGGATGCCGTCGCGCAGCTGCGCGAGCCGTGCCATGGCGGCGGGACTGTCCAGCTGATTGCGCTGCATGTCGCTCAGCAGGTCGGCGACCTGCGATTGGATGCCGTCGCTGGGATGCCCCAGCCGCTGCTGGACCTGCCGCTGGTTCAGCTCCGCACCCTGCAGCTGGTCGACGTCGTCACGGCTCAACCCCCCGCGCTCGCGCAGCGGGACCGCGACCTGCGTGGTCTGTTCGTACGTCTGCTGCTGCAATCGGGCCACTTCCGCAATCTGCGCCAGGATCTCCGCCTGACGCTGCACCGTCCGTTCTTCGTGTTCTTCCGTCGAGATGATCGTGATCCGCCGACTCGCGCCGGGACTCTCCTGCGGCTGGTAGTCGGCGGCCACCAGTCGAAAATCGATCTGCGATCCGGGCACCAGATCCGGCATTGCGGCCAGGTCCCACGCATGCTGCACCGTCCGCTGTACGCCCTCATCGTCGCCGCGCGCCACGTGGTCCGATTCGGGCGTCACCTGATCCGGCCCGGTCCACAGCGGCACCACCTGGGGCGCGTCTTCCGCTGCAGCGCCCCGCGTGAACTGGAGCGTCACGGAGCGGATCGCCAGATCGTCCTTCACGATGGCTTCCAGCGGGATGGTGGCGTGCGGCGTGACAAACAGATCCGCCGCCGGCTGCTTGAGCGTCACCGTGGGGGGCGTATCCACGATGGCTTCCACCTCCCAGCGTTCCTGCGTCCCGCTGTCCACTCCGTCCGCGTCGACCAGATGGAACCCGTACCCACCGGTCTGGCGGATCTCCCAGCCCGGGTCGTCCTGGTGGCTGAGCGTGCAGCCGCGGCGGTCGCCATCCAGACGCAGCGGTATCCGCTGGGGGCCCGACGTGGTATCGGTATCCAAGGCCGCGGCAGCCAACCGCTTGCTGACCCGCACATGCAGGGCCACCCGCGTTCCCTGCAAGGCCCGGAAACTGCCTGTCGCTGTCCGCGCGGCAAGTCCGGTGTAGGCGGGGGGCGCAAGGTGGATCTCCTGGGACAGGACCCGAGCGGGCTGGACGACCCGCAACTCGCGCCACGCCATGTTCTGATCGTCGCCCCCGGTAGCCCGGTAGCGGAACCCGCGCGTCACACCGGGCAGGCGATGGGTCAGCTTCTGTCCCAGCGGCTGCATGGCGTGTGTCTCGACGCCGGCGTCCGCGTCGCCCTCGTGCCAGTAGTGAATCTGGACCTGGTCCGGAAGGCGACCGTTGTCATCCACCAGTTCCACCTCGAAATCCTGACCGGCTGCCACGTGCGTGGGGGCCACCACGAATTTCAGCACGTGCCGGCGCGGCCACTGATCGGCTCCCCAGGGAACCAGCAGCCGCTTGGCCGCCAGCCGCGTGGCCGGTCCGTTGGCCGCGCCCAGCAGCGCCAGCAGCGCCAGGGCCGCGGCCGCCAGGCACGCCGCGCGCAGCGCGGGCCGGCGGTCCAGGGACGCGGCAAAATCAAGCGGCTCGGCAGCCGCTTCAGCCCGCGCAATGACCGCCGCGCGCAATTCCAGCGAACCGGCCTTCGGATCCGACGCGCTCTGCGCACTGAACGCCACCGCGTTCGACAACAGATCTCCCAGACCGGGAAACCATCGCTCGATGCGCCGCGCCGCCTGCAGATCGCTGCAGCGATACCGCCAGGCACCCACCAGGTAGCGCGCGACAGCCCAGGCGGCGACCAGCCACACCAGCGCGAAACAGATCAGACGCACTCCCCGGTCCTGGAACCGGACCAGATAGTCGCTCACACCCAGACACAGCGCCACCAGGCAGACCGTGGCCACGAACCAGCTGACACCGTGCAGGCACACCAGCAGGTGCGCGCGCCGAGCCACGCGCCGCACCCGTTGCGGCACAGTGGATCGCGTACTGGACACGATGTCGCTGGTCACCATGCTATCCCACGCCGTCCTTGTTCCGATACATGCCGCGTCTGCCGCATCGAATCATACCGCACCGCCGCGTCTTTGGCCAACCGCGGCGCCACGCCCCTGGGACCGGCTCGCCGCAGCGCAGTCGCTGCCGCATTCTCGATGCTCACGTCCACCCCAGCCGGCGGCGGATGAGCCATTCGCACGTCAAGAGGGCCACGAACAGGCCGGCCAGCAGCGGTGAATTCCAGACCGGCACGGCCGGCAGGGAATCGATGCGGACCTGCCGGCCGGCGGGCAGCGCGTCGAGCAGCCGGTGCGCGGACCGGGCGTCGAAGAAGCGGCCTTGCGACGTCTTGGCCGCCGCCCGCAGATCGCCCGCATCCATAGCCAGCCGCGCTAACTCGCCGGGGGGCGGCACCACCGTGAAACTCGCTGCGGCCGGATTGCCCTCGACGGTCGGCGCCGCGATCCACGCCCGGTAGGATCCTTCTGCGAGATGGCTGACCGTACCTTCGAACATGCCGCGCCGCGCCAGGTCGCGCTGCAGTTTGACGCGCTGACGCCGCCCCTGTTCCTGCTCGACAACCACGACCACACCGTCGTCGGCTACCGGCGCCATCCGTTCGTCGAAGAAACGCACGTGCAGCGGCACCACCTCGCCCCGGTAGTACTGCGCGCGATCGGACAGCAGTTCCACGGCGCGGCTGGCGCCGAGGAGTCGAGACCGACTCAAGTAGCTGATCGTCTGCATCCAGTACCGTTCGTAGTACAGGTCGCTGCCGCGCACCCGGGACCACAAGTAGCTCTCGTCCGTGGCGTGGAACACCACGCGCCCGGCGCCGACGAAACTCAGCGTGATCACCGGCCGGCCGGGCTGCGCCCCGTCCGCAGCGGCGACGGCCTCGACCAGCACGCGCGTGCCCAGCCGGACGTCCGGCGCGTCGAGGAGCCAGCGCAGCGGCGGGAGGCCGCGCCACACCTCCAGGTTGGCCGCCGCCGTGTCAGCCAGTTGCAGCTGCGGACTGGCGGCGCCCAGCAAGGTCGGCTGCACGCGCCACGCATCCTGTGACAATGACTCGTCAGACGGCATTAGGACCGAACTGAGATCCACCGGAATGAGATCCTCCAGCGGCGTGCCGCGATACGCCAGGGGCGTGTGGCGGGGGCCGGCCAGGAACACCATGCCGCCGCCGCGCTCCTTGACGAAGGCGGCGAGATTCTCCAGCACCGGCCGGCTCATGTACGACGGATTGACGTCGCCGAAGATCACCACGTCGTACGCAAACAGCTCCTCGCGACTCACCGGGAACACGCGCTGCGCCGTCCTGTCCAGCTCGACATACTCGAGATCGGCCTCCTGCAGCACCGTCGTCAACTCAACCGCCTTGCCGCTCCCCGACGGCTTCATGCCGCGCTCCAGCAGCGTCTTCAGAAACCGGAACTCGAAGCTCGGGTACTCCTGCACATACAGGACGCGAATCGTCTCGTCCCGCACGCGCAGCCGCTGCGTCAGCCGGTTGTTTTCCAGGTTCGATTCGTTGGCCAGCGGCTCCACCCCCACCACCAGCTCGTATTCCCCTTCCTCGCCCGGCCGATACGACAGCCGGACGCCGTGCGGCGCGCCGTCCCCCGCGACGGCCACCGTCTGCTGCGTCAGCCGCGCATCCTGCCCCTGCCGCGCCAG
Organism: Pirellulaceae bacterium; assembly: GCA_036821925.1. Taxonomy (GTDB): domain Bacteria; phylum Planctomycetota; class Planctomycetia; order Pirellulales; family Pirellulaceae; genus JAAYDI01. The sequence goes on along the minus strand of DAISIS010000331.1, from coordinate 2,303 downwards.
CCACACGGTCACCTGCTCCGTGTCGAACCCGCTGCCTGTCAGCTTGAAGTCGACGTGCACGACATCGCCGACAAAGACCACATCGTCGACAAGCAGATCGGAGATCCGCAGGTCGCGCGCCGGCCGTTCGTCGCCCACGCCACACAGGAACAGCGGGATGTTCTTGCGGCGCGCATAGTGCGCCACGTCGCTGATCGACTTGCCTTCGGTCGTGATGCCGTCGGTCAGCAGCACGACGGCTGCCGTCGGCCGGCCGCGCTGCGATTCGAGGATGCCCTGCAGCCCGTCCCCCAGCCGGCTCACCGGTTGCGTCGCCGCGGCTGCCAGCAGCACGTCGCGCAGCGATTCCTCCTGCCCGCTCTGCACCCGCGCGGTGGTGCCAAGCTGGTACAGCTTGACGTTGTAGCGTTCCTGCAGCGGGGCAAGCCAGCCGTCGTCGGGATCGAGCAGCAGAGACTTGACCCGGTTGAAGCGGGTGGGCGCCGTCAGCTGCAGCGCTCGCAGCTGCCTGTCGAGGTGGTCTGCCAGGCGCGTTTCGTCGATCGGATCGACCACCCCCATGCTCTGGGAATCGTCCACGACCAGCACCAGGTCGGGCAGGTCCGTACGGTGCCGGTTGAGCATCCAGCCGTACATCATGACCAGCAGCACGGCGACCAGCAGGATGCGGATGGAGGCCAGCGTCAGACGCGTCCGGCGCGACACCGCGCCCGGCTCCCGCAGGTACACCGCGACCACGTAGGCGGCGGCAGCCATCAGAAACAGCAGCGTCACCCAGGGGGGCCACGGCCAGGTATGGCTGAACGTCCGCTCGAGCCCTTCGCCGGCGCGCGGTGACGGGTCCCCCAGCAAGCTGTTCCACAGGCTATGACACCACTGCAGCATGAGCGGCCGACCTTCCAAAAAGCCAGGCGAGCAACGTCTCGCTCAGGAGCAACAGCAACACGCCTGCCAACAGGTACCGGAACGACTGCGAAGCATGCAACGCCGTGGCGTGCGTGCGGCGGAACGCCGTGTCGCTCACGCCGCGCTGAAACGCGCGCGGCAGCAGCTCCGGGTCCAAACGTTCCAGCCGGCTTTCTCGCGTATCGACATTCACCGCAAAGCGCTGTACGGTGCCCGCCGTGCCGCCCACGGCGCCGGTATAGACGCCGCTGCGCGCCGTGTCCGTAAAGGTCCATTCGCTGACACTGCCCGTGACCTCCGCCGGCAGACGCTGGCTGCGCCCGGCCGGATCGGTCATCACCACGGAGGCATCGGCCAGCCCGCCTGGCACGGCACCGCGCAGCACGTCCCCCACCATCGCATTGCGCAGCTGCACCCGCCCGCGGACAGCCGACTTGAGCATCTGCTGCACCAGCGGTGGAAAACTGGGCCAGGCCGCCAGGGCAGACCAGGGAGTCGGTGGGTTCGTCGTCGCGTCCACCGACGTGCTCGCAGCGTCCGTGGCCAGCACAATCACATGCCCACGCCCCACGCTGGCTTCCAGCACGGCCGGATCCTGGTTCTCGAACGCCAGCGCCGTCCGCACATCGTCGCCCGGAAGCGGCTCCAGCTTGACATACTTCCAGACCGGAGTGGTCAGCAGCCCGGCACGTTCGTGTCCGCGAAACGGCTCGACAATCGGATGGCGGTATTCCAGCGGGTCGAAGAAGTACTCGCCCAGCGGCACGGGATCACCCAGGTGCGCCGGCAAGATCTGCAGCCCGCCGGTGGCGGCCCCCAGAATGCTGTTGTAGTTCTGCGCCTGGACCTGATCGCCCAGACACACCACCACGCCACCACCCTGTTCGAGGAACCGCCGCAGCAGCCCGGCCTCGTCGCGGCCAAACCGGCCGACGTTGCACAGGAAGAGGCAGTCGTAGCGACTGAGATCTTCTTCCAGCAGCGCAATCTCCGATTGGACCGACGGGCGCACCTGCGACTGCTGGGATGTGCCCGGCTCGAGCGCCAGTACCACGTGGCGGGCCGCCCCGGACTTGCCCTCCACACACAACACCTCCAGGGCCGGCCGCACAGACAGGCTGAGCCAGCGGTGGTTGTCGACTTCCAACGGGTCGCTGGCCGTGAGCACCTCCACAATCTGTTCGCCCGGGATCTGGAAGCGGTGCACGATGGCGGTTGTGGCGCGCCCGCCGGCCGGCACATCCAGCTGTTCCTGCGAAATCCGCTGTCCGCCGACCAGCACCTCGACACCATGCTGCGGCCGGTCGGCATCCCCGAGATTCTCCACCTCGATGTCGATCCGCGTCGGTGTGCCGACCGTGACGATCCCTTCGGCCGCCACGACGCGCGTCACGGCG
>DAISIS010000330.1:0-6466 GCA_036821925.1 Pirellulaceae bacterium | reverse complement strand
CTGCGTGAAGCGGGCCATGTTCTGAATGCCCTGCCCCCCCATGCCGATCCCGGCCAAGGTCGTCTTTTCGCTGGGCGCAATGTGCCCGGCCCCTCCCAGGACGTGCCGGGGAACGATCGAAAACGCGGCCGCCGTGGCCACGCTACCCAAGAATCGCCGGCGCGACATCCCGCCGCGCGCGGTGCGGCGATTGCTGCATACTTGCCCGTTCGTGTTCTTCATCCTCGTGCCTCCTGGACCAATCGCCGCCGTACCGACCACCGTCTGCTGGCCGCGCCTGCGCAGCCACTCACCACGCAGCGCTGAATCATCGCACAACCAGAAGCGGCGCGCCCGACAGCGGTGCAGCCTCCGCAGCCGCCCGGCTGTGCGCGCCGTCCTCAAGTATAACGTCGCGGCCCGACCGGTGCGAAACCCCCGGGGACCTGACAGAGTGGACGTGACAGGCACGCCGGCGACGGCTGCCGGCGACTACTACTTGAGAGCTTGTCGTCCCCCTCCCGATGCTGCGTCCTGCGCAGCCACGACCCGCATGGTCGCGGCTGCCGGGCAATTCGTGGACCGCCCTTGTATTCCCTGTGGCACTGGCAGACACTGATGGCAGTCGTTCGCCCTGGGCACCGCGGCGGTGCGCCGGCAGGGCGAAATCAGGCGCAATTACAGGCTCTGTCCACCGTAGCGGAAAATGCCATGAACCGATTGATTCTCTGTTTGACTCTCCTGGCGGTGCCACTGTTCGAGGCCCGCGTCCAGTCCCAGACTCTGCCGCTCAACGGCAGCTGGCCCGCCTTCAGCTACGACGGCAAACCAGCCGCGCAGGATGGCTCGTTCGCCGAACAGCTGGTGGCCGGCGCGCAGCACGAAACCGCGCAGTACCGTGCCGGAGCGAAGACGATCACCGCCGCGGACGGCAAGCTGCAGATCCGCATCGACTTCAAGATCTACAAAGACTTCCCGGTGGAAGAATGCTCCGTCGAGTTGACCAACCTGTCCGGCACCGAACCGACGGGAATCGTGAGCGACTTCCGGTCGCTGTGCCTGGCGGTCGACAATCCACAGTCGGCAGACGCCGTTGCGCTGCACGTGCTGCGCGGCTCGACCTGCACTGCCGCCGACTTCGTGCCAGAGTCGCTCCGCATCGAGGCGGGCGGCGAACAGGTCCTGACCTCTGCCTGCGGGCGGTCGTCGAACGACTACATTCCGTTCCTCGACCTGAGCCTGGGCGACCGGCACGGCTACCTGTTTGCGATCAGCTGGACCGGGACCTGGAAGGCGCGGTTTGCGCATACCGGCCCCGCGGTGGCCGTGGAGATCGGCATGGAGCGGACCAACTTCCGGCTCGCCCCCGGGGAATCGATCCGCCAGCCGTCGATCACCATGTTCGTCCGCACCGACCAGACGCGGCGGGAATTCAAGACGCTCGTGCATCAGTTCATGCGCGAAGCGAAGGTGCCCCGCGATCCTCAGGGGAAGATCATTCCGCCGATTCTGGCAGTCGCGGCGGGCGGCGGCAACAAGACACCGCAGATGATGCGCGACGTCCTGCAGTATTGCCTCGATCATCAGATGCCGTTCGATACGTACTGGGTCGATGCAGGCTGGTACGGCCCGCCGCACGAGGACGAGCTGTACTCCAATTGCGGGCCGAACTGGTGGAAGTATGTCGGCGACTGGCGGGTCAATACCACCGTCCATCCGACCGGCGATCTGCTGCCGATCGCCAACGCCGTCCACGAAGCCGGCCTGAAGTTCCTGCTCTGGTTCGAACCGGAACGCATGACCGATATCGCGCCGATTCTGGAGACGCATCCGGAGTTCCGGCACGGGCAGCTGGTCGACTACGGCAATCCCGAGGCCCTCGAGTGGATCCAGGACACGGTCTACGGGATCATCGCGCAGCATAAGATCGACATTTTCCGCCAGGACTTCAATATGGAACCCGGTCCCGTGTGGCGGGAGATGGATGCGGCCGATCGCGTAGGGATTGCCGAGGCGAAGCACATCGCCGGGGTCTACAAGTTCCTGGATGACATGCGGGCGCGGTTCCCGGCGATCCTGCAGGAAAACTGTGCCTCGGGCGGGCGGCGCATCGACATCGAAATGATCACGCGGGCCCACACGTACTGCCGCAGCGACTATTACATCGGGCGCAAGCCGGGCGATACCGCGTTCATCCTCGGGCAGAACGCCACGCTCAACCTCATACCCTATCTGCCGTTCCAGGGCTGCGAGTTCAACTGCGTGCCGGTCGGCGACGACTACGCCGCGTTCAGCATCATCTCGTCCGGCACGGTCATCACGCCGTCCGACTTCGATGGGGGCATCATCCGGCGCCCGCTGACCGATGCCGAGACGGCCTGGTTCAAGAAAGTCTTCGATGTCGCGAAGCGGATGCAGCCGTTTTACCTGGGGAGTTTCTATCCGTTGACCGACGAAACCGGCGACGGCGACGACCTCTGGTGCGCGTGGCAATGCGACCGGCCCGATCGGGAAGCGGGCTTTGCGATCTTCTTCCGCCGCGGCGCTGCGCCGGACGCTTCCCGCACGTTCCAGCTCGGCGGCCTTGACCCCGCCGCCACCTATACTGTGGACGTGTACGGCGGCACGCCGGAAGACGTACCGGGTTCCGAGCTGGCGAACCGGACTGTGCAGCTTGAGCCGCGCGCGTTCCAGCTGGTTTTCTACCAGAAGCGCTGACCGCGAATCAGGAGCCCATCATGCGGAGTGACCGCCGCTTGAGTGTCTGGTGGCCGTTGGCCGCGTTAACTGCGTTGGCCGTGCTGACGGCGCTGCCCGGGCAGCTTTCGTCGGCCCAGGAGCGCCCGCCCGCAGGGGCACAGCAGCCGGCCCCACACGACGTGATGCTGGGGGTGGACCTGGCCGGCAGTGCCCTGCCGTCGATGGTCGGGACCGGCTGGTGGGAACACGCACCGTTTCTCCGGGCGTTGGCGGACCTGGGGGTACAGCTGGTGAATCTCCATGTGACACCCATCGTGGTTCCCGGGAAGGACAGCGCGCCGCAGATGCAGGCGTGGATCGAGTCGATCGACCGCGCGCTGCGCGCACGCGGTCTGCGATACACGCTCGACCTGGAGTCCCCGAATTTCCGGAGCAGTGCGGAGATCACCCCCGGGATCAACGAGTTTGAGCAGCCTGGAGGGCTGCATTTCTGGCCGCTGCGGATGGCCTGGCTCGACGGCCCGGTGTCGGCCTCCGCGGACGGATGCGGATTCCAGGCGCTGGTCTACGATGAAGCGGCGCACATGCAGCTGTCGAACAACAAGTACTCCAACTACCCGCACGACGACTTCGATCAGCCGTTCCTCGTCAATACTCACGGGATGCCGTTGGAGGAGGCACACGAGGCGCTGGTCGCCCGCTGCCGCGACATCCGCCAGGGACACTATCAAGGCAAAGTGCGATTGAACACCGAGCAGGTCTGGCCCGACCTGTTCCACATCTTCCGCCGCGCCGGCTGGACCGCCAACCCCAAGCTGCTGAAAGAGCACTTCTCGTCCGTGGTCATGGCGGTCGCGTTAGGGGCGGCGATCCAATACCGGGATGCAGACAGCCAGCTGTGGGTGTCCCCCGATCTGTGGTGGGTCGGCCAATACCCGGGCCACTCGCATGCGGCGCTCCGATCCGCGCTGTTGATGGGCTACTGGCTGGGTGCCGACGCGATCTACGTCGAGAACCTGGACTACGCGGGAACAGCCGAGCGGCATCCGCAGGCTGCGCCCCAGGGATCGCTGCTCGCCTGGCGCGATCCCGACCACTATGAACTGACCCCGCACGGACGTGTGGTGCAGGAGTTCTACCGGGAGTACGTTCCCGCGCATCGGCGCACGATCGACTGGCGCAATTACAGACCCCGCGTGGCCATCATTCGCCTCCCGGACGGCGGTTGGGGACAGTTCTCTGTGGGGGACCAGCCCTGGCCGCACGGCGAGGCCGCTTCCCGCAATCGGCTGCTGGGCAATCGCGACATGCCTCTTGACGCCCCGGCTTCCGAGTGGCTGCAGATCTGGTCACTCCTCACACACGGCGTCACGCGCCCGGGTGCCATCACCTACAACAACCCGATGGTCTATCCTGAACAGCTTGATTTTTTCGTGCCCCTCGACAGCGTCGCCGTTTTCGATCACCTGGTCAGCGGCCCCGTACTGGACAGCGTGGAATGCTTCGTGGTCTGTGGACACGCCCTGTCGCGTCCGACCTACGAGGCCCTGCGCAGGCGTGCCGAGCAGGGCGCAACGTGCCTGATCGCGCGACGCCTGCACGAGCGGTTCGCGGCCGCGGACAAGTCGTTGCCGGACAACTGGGTCGTCATTGATGATTTCGCAGCGCCCCGGGTGGCCGAACTCCTGCGCCCATTCCTGGGGCCGCCAGACGTCGCGAGGTTTCGATTCGAGAACGCGACGGTCACGTTCCGCAAAGGACCGCAACCCGACAGCCTGACGGTGGATGTCCGTCGCTAGGGCATAGGTGAGCGTTCGGGCAGATACCCCGAAGGGGTCTGGGCTCTAAGGTGTAACGCCTGCGGCGTAAGGAGTATAAAGCGTGTGTGTCGGATTCGTCCTGTGCATGGCGGGATCTCCCAGGACCAACTCTTGACAACATGCCCGAGGGAAACCTATGCACATGCGGACCCGTTTGACGCGGATGATCCTGCTGAGCGCAGTTGTCGTGGCCGGCCACTCCGCCGGGCGTGAAATGCCGGCGAACCCTCTGCAGCGCCGGGGGACTCATGCCTCCGTCGCGTCCTGGACCGGGATGGCGCTGCCGGCAGAAAGACGCCTGACGCCAGTCGAGCTGCATGCCTGCCGGGGGGCGGACGACGTCCCGGAGGCCGCCCCCCTGGATCCGTCCGACGAGAAGCTGGCGGAGTGCATGGAGCAGGCGTGGGAGGTGTCGTGGCGGCGATTCTATCATCCCCGCACGCAGTTGTTCTACGACTATCTCAGCAGCTATGAGCCCGGGCGCGAGCTGGCCCATCTGCCAACGGCGGATGAAGTCGCCCGCCAACACCCCAATCCGTACGGGTACGGCACCGGCATGGAAGACTGCATGATCTCGGCCGGCGTGATGCTCCAGTTGATCGTGGACCGGTATGCCGTCACGCAGGAGGAGCTGCTGCGCGCGCGGGCGCGGTCGGTGTTCGAGGGGATCCAGTTGTGTGCCACGGCCCACGGCGTGCCGGGATTCCTGGCGCGCGGCGTCTGCCCGGCCGACGGCCAGAGCAGCTACATCGCGTCGTCACGGGACCAGTACACCCATGCAGTGCACGGGCTGTGGCTGTACTATCACAGTCCGCTGTGCGACCCCGCGACGCAGAAAGGAATCGGCGCGATGCTCGCAGCGATTGCTGACCGGATGACGCGCAACGTCACGCCGGAGAACGATTACGATTCGCTGCGGGCCGACGGCACGCGCGACCCGCGTGGTATCAGCCGGATGTGGAATGTCCAAGGGCACGAAGCGGCACGCCTGCCGATGATCTACGCCGCGGCGTGGGATGCGACCGGCACACGCGAGTATTACGATCTTTATCGTCAGTACCTGGCGCCGGCCGTCGCACAGTCGTTCCTGGCCGATCAGGGGCAAGCCACTTACGCGCTGCTGCAAATGCAGGGCTCGCTGGAACTGTTGGAGTCGCTGGAAGAGGACCCAGCCCGGAAACAACAGATGCGGGCGATCCTGCAGCTGGTATCACAGCGCTGCGCCGGCCGCGCGACGCAGGCGGATCGCAACGCCCAGCAGCTGGATGTGACGATGCTCTGCTCCGACTGGCGGACCGGCGAGGGGCTCAGCGAACAAGGCGCCTATCGGCGGGTCTGGTACAACATTCGCGAGAGTGGCGAGGCAGCGCTGACGCAACTGATGGACCCCGCTGGAACATTTCCGGAAGCTCAGCGCGTGCTGCTGGCCCGCGCCATCACCCGGCTGGACTACAGCCGGGTGTCGAGCAGCGGCATACTCTACCTGCAGGCCGCCTACTGGAAGGCCCGCCGGCGAGGCTGCTTCGAACCGCCGGAGCAGGCAGCCCCTGGAACCGGGGTCCCGCCCCACTGCCTGCAAGAACGCCGTTCAAGCGGCGAACTCTGAAAGCGGCCTGGTCTGCATGGGACGTTCGTCACACGCTGGTGAAAAACTGCTCCAGCCGGAGAAATACCTCGTGCTCGGCGTCATGCCGCCGCACGTCCAGCACGTCCACCAGCTTCAGGGTCTGACGGACCAGTTGCTCAAGCCGCCGGTCTTCCCGCACACGCAGCCAGATCCGGCTCGTGCTTCCCTCGCCGATCGGCATGCACAGAATCCCGTCCACGTTGAAAGCCCGGCGGGCAAACAGCCCACAGATGTGGGACATCACCCCGGGATGGTTCCTCACGGTCATCTCCAGCACGGCGTGCGGCGATGAGGGGGATGCGTTCGCAGGTGTCTCAGGCGCGCGTGTCGACATGGGTCT
>DAISIS010000329.1:0-6471 GCA_036821925.1 Pirellulaceae bacterium | reverse complement strand
GCTGGACCTGCTGGCACGCAGCAAGCTGCTGTCTGCGGATCAGGTGGTGCGCGCGGTGGCGGAGTGGGAATCGCTGCACGGCCAGCCGCTGCCGGAGGACGCTGAGCGGCTGGCGGAGCACCTGGTGGCGACGCAGCTGATCACGCGCTGGCAGGCCGACAATCTGCTGCGCGGGAAGTACAAAGGTTACTTCCTCGGGAAGTTCAAACTGCTGGGACTGTTGGGCAGCGGTGGTATGAGTTCGGTGTACCTGGCCGAGCACACGCTGATGCGGCGCAAGCAGGCCATCAAAGTGCTACCCAGGAAGCGGGTGGGGGATGCCTCGTATCTGGAGCGTTTCAAGTTGGAGGCGTTGGCGACCGCGGCGCTGGACCATCCCAACATCGTGCGGGTGTACGACATCGACAACGAGCGAGACATTCATTATCTCGTGATGGAGTATGTACCGGGTCGGGATCTGCAGACGATCGTGGCGAGCGACGGACCGCTGGACTATGCAGACGCGGCCCGCTACGTGGCCCAGGCAGCGCGCGGGCTGCAGCACGCTCATGATGCCCACCTGATCCACCGCGATGTCAAGCCGGCCAACCTGCTGTTGGACGACCACGGCTCGATCAAGGTTCTGGATCTGGGGTTGGCGCTCTTCGCCCGCGGCGACCATACGTCGCTCACCCTGCTGCACAACGAGAACGTGCTGGGCACGGCTGATTACCTGGCGCCCGAACAGGCCCTGAGCAGTCACGACGTCGACTCGCGGGCGGACATCTACGGTCTGGGCTGCACCCTGTACTTCCTGCTGACGGGGCATCCGCCGTTTCCCGAGGGAACGCTGGCCCAACGCATCGTGAAGCACCAATCGCAGCCCCCCCCCGATATCCGCGTGGATCGCCCCGACTGTCCCCGGGACTTGCTGAGCATCTGTGCCAGAATGATGCAGAAGGATCCGCGACAGCGATACAGCCACATGCACGAAGTCGCCGCTGCGCTGGAAGGCTGGGTGCGGACCCGCGAAACTGTGGCGATCGCCGTCGTGCCGCAGCCGCCGGCACGTCGCGTGCCGGCTGGAACGCCGGCAGGCCGCCATCGGAACGCGCCTCACGCAGCGTCCGACACGCTCGGCTCTGGCAGCGATGTGCTCTCCCAACATGCTACCGCCGCCTCCGGGGTCGAGTCGTCCTCGGAGACGCCGGCGGGCCACACGCGTGCCGTGCGGCCGTCCGGCACTGTGCGGGATACCCACGTGCGCGACGGCCACGGTCCGCGAGTTCCGGAGTTGGACCGCGACAGCGGTCAAATTGACCTGGGCCTCGAGACGCTGGGCACCGACTCCACGAGCCACGCCGCGCGACTTCTGCGCGAAACGCAGCGGGTGCGCACCCAGCGGCTCCAGCAGCTGGCCCGTTGGATCTGGATCGTGCTGGTCTCTGCCACCATTCTCTCGGCTGTCCTGCTGCTCCGCACTTGGCTTGTCTCGAGCAGCCCGCCGACGCCTTCGCCGGCTCCCCCATCGAGTCCGCCACGACCGGAACTGCTGCGGCGATCGTGATCCGACGTCCGCGGCCACCGGTTGTTGTTTCGCGTCGAGAATCGATGCGCAGGGCGCGGGGGGGCTTCTGCCGGTGTCTGTCTGTGGTTCGTAAGTTGTGTGTATTTATGTATTTACGGTGTTCACTTGCAATGTCACGCGGGCCGTTTCTAGCATGGAATATAGGAGTACTAGGTAGTGTGTAGCGGCTGGAGCTGATCCTGATTCCTCGCGGAACACGACGGATTGCCAGATCTTGAGTGAGCGTGCCATGTCCAGAGGCTTCCGTTCGAATAGGTCGTCCAACAAGTCGCAGCGTCGGATGCATGTCGTCCGCGCTGTCCGTTCGCATCGCAGTTTCGCTCACGGCAAGCGGGCCCGTGGGCGGGAGCGTTGTCGATGCCCGTTTCTGCCACCGGAAGACTGGCACGAACCGGGCGGCGAGTCGGGGATCGCGGCGCTGCGGATCATTGTCCAGGACCCGGGTCCGGGGTACCGGCACGCGGTGACGGCCGAGGAGATTCAGGCTCGTCTGGCGGCGTTGCCGCCCCACTTCTCCAGTCGCCTAGAGGTCGTGCAACTGAGTCGGATGACGCGCAAGAAACGCACGTTGCCCTGTTATGGCATGCAGTGGGGCAGCGCGCTGTACCTGTATCCGGTCGAGGAGTCGCTAATCGAGCACTATGCGCGGCCGCCGCTGGCGGCGGAGCGCCGTGAGGCGGAGATGTACGGCGGCCGGTGGGAAGCGGTGGCCGGCAGGATGTGGCGGCTGGTGTGGACGCCCGAGACGATCCGCGATTTCTACCTCAACAACATTCTGCTGCATGAATTGGGGCATCTGATCGACGACCGCAACCGGAGCTATGCCGACCGGGAGCGGTTTGCTGACTGGTTCGCCATCGAGTACGGTTATAGAATGAGTGGGGCTCCATGGCGGAGGGGTCATCATGAGCAGCGCATCGATGAGCTTGGCGAACCGCGAGCCGGCTGTGGCCGGGACGTTCTATCCGGCTGACGCGCAGCGCATCGCGGAGACGCTGGATCAGTGGTTCGCAGGCGGAACTCCGCCGCAGGACTGCTGGCGTGCGGCACTGGTGCCCCACGCGGGCTGGATGTACTCCGGCCGCATTGCCGCCCAGGTGCTGGCGCGGGTCCGCATTCCGTCGACGGTGGTCGTCTTCTGTCCCCAGCATCAGGTGGGAGGTGAGCACTGCGCGGTGGCGCCGTGGGGACGGTGGCTCTATCCCGGAGGGAGTGTCGAAGTCGACGTGGAACTCAGCACGCAGCTGGCCTCGGAGGTGCCGGGGTTCCACGTGGACGGAGGTCCGCACCGCCATGAGCATGCGATTGAAGTCCAGCTCCCCCTGCTCGCCCGGTTGGCTCCGGCCAGCCGGCTGGTGGCGGTGACCGTCGGGCGCATCGATCTGGAGCAGATCCACCTGTGTGGCGCGGCGCTGGCGGAAGTCGTCCGCGACCGGCTCGACTCGCTGCTGTTCGTGATCTCGAGCGACATGCATCACTTCGCCTCGGACGCGGACACCCGGCGGCTCGATGCGCTGGCCTTGCAGGCACTCGACGCGCTCGATCCGGATCGCCTTTATGCGACGTGTCTCCGGCAGCGGATCTCGATGTGCGGCATGTTGCCGGCCGCGATCGTGCTGTCCACGTTGCGGTGCCTCAGCGTCCTGCACCGGGGCGAACGGGTCGCCTACGCGACCAGTGCCGACGTGAGCGGCGACGCGCACCGGGTCGTCGGATATGCGGGGATGCTCTTCGGCTGATCCAGCGCCTGCCGACCGGTGCGGCTGTGCCGCGGACGCGGTTCATTCCCCGGCGAGAATCAGATCGAGTCGCCGGCTCTGTTCGGCGAGCGACAGGCCGCCGGAGCCTTCGATGGTCAGCCAGCCGTCGTAGCCGATCTGATCGAGCGCACGCATCACGGACGGCCAGTTCACGTCGCCGTCCCGGATGTCGACGAACTCGCCGCCCTGGGGCGCGGCGCGATCCACCTTGAAATCCTTCACGTGCAGCTTCACGATTGTCTTGCCCAACGCCTCGATCCAGGCCTCGGGCGACGCGTATTTCACGTGGTTGCCGATATCGAAGTAGGACTGGATCCACGGGGTCTGGAACGAACGCACGAAATGCGCGAACAGCGGGGGGAGGACCCACAGGTTGCTCCACACGTTCTCCAGAGCGATCACCACCCCCGTCTGCTCGGCTGTCGGGATCAGCTGTTCCAGCGCCCGGCGCGCCATGTCGATGGCCTCGTTGTGCGCCTGCAGGTAGCCGGCGTACGGCCCGTTGTCGCCGGCCACCACGCGCGTCAGGTGCCCGGTCCGGTCGTCAAACTCGATATCGAACTCCTCGGGCTTGGGCAGCGCGACTTGGGCCAGCAGCCGGCAGGGGACCAGCAACAAGGCGTCCGCGCCATAGCCCTGGCAGGCGCGCAGCGCGGTCTTGACCGAGTCGATGTCCTGCGCGACCTGGGCGGCCGTCGGGCTGTTGAAATCAGTCCAGCCGCGGAGCACACTGTGGATCCGCATGCCGAATTCGGCCGCCAACTTCTGGTCTTTGGCCGCGGCCTCCGGCGTGCATTCCCAGACGGTCGATTCCAGGCCGTCGAACCCGGCCGCCTGATGCTGCTCGAACGTCTCCCGTGATGGGGCGCCGATCAGAGACTTCTTGCGCCGGAGACTGGCCGGCGCTGCACCGAGTTGCCGCGCGGCCAGCAGGCCGGCGCCCGCTGCGGCGGCTGTCGTCAGGAAGTTGCGGCGTGTCCAGGTCTGTCGCATGGGAGGTCTCCAGAATCAAGGTGTGGTCAGGAATCGCTGGCCGGCTGCGCAGGTCTGCACCGCGTGGCGCGCTGCGGCCGTATCACGGCCCACATCAGTATGCGGGCGGGGCCCGACGGAGTCAATTCAGGCATCGCCGACGCCAGGCGGCGTGGCCCGATTGTTGCGGCCCGATTGTTGCAGCCCGCTGCATCGTGTCTAATGGCGCGCCGAACGTGGAATGCGTGTAGCTGTTGCCCAGTCAAGGGAGCCGGTCATGAAACGTGACGCTGCGTTGGCCTGTCTGGCCTACTTGGTCTGTCTGGGGGCCTGGATCGTGACCACCTGCGGGCTCGCACAAGAGGGACTGATCACCCGCACCACCCCCACCGGGACGATCGTCGGTTACCAGGACACGCCGCAGATGCCGTGGACCGAGCAGCAGTTCCACGTGCACGATCCGGATCGCCCGATCCCCCCGGTGGTCCTCCCGCGCGATCCGAATTGTGTTGTGCCGCCAGCCCCGGCGCCGAGCGACGCGGTGGTGTTGTTCGACGGCCGCGCCAGCGACCGCTGGCAGGCATCGTCCTGGATCATTCGGGACGGCGCGTGGGAAGCCGGGCACGACTCGGTCACCACCCAGGAGGCATATGGTGATTGCCAGCTGCACCTGGAGTTCCTGATCCCCACCACACCGCCCGACCATTTCATGAATCGCGGCAACAGCGGGGTGGTGCTGATGGGCAAGTACGAAGTCCAGATCTTCGACTCGTGGCACGAGCATCCGGAGCAGATCTACCCAGACGGGCAGGCGGCGGCCATCTATGGTCAGACGCCGCCGCTGGTCAACGCCTGCCTGCCGCCTGGCGTCTGGCAGTCGTTTGACCTGGTCTTCACGGCTCCGGTGTTTGACGGGGAGAAGCTGGCCAAACCGGCCACGCTCACGTTGTTCCACAACGGCGTGCTGGTCCACCTCAACCAGCCGATCATGGGTGAGATGGCGCACCGCACGATCATCCCCTGCACGCCGCATCCGGCCCAGCTGCCGTTGACGCTGCAGGGGCACGGCAGCCCGCTCAAGTTCCGCAACATCTGGATCCGGCCGCTCGGACCGTAGATGTGGCCGCTGGCGGCAGGTGTGAGCCGGGGAACGGTGGGGGCGCCGCGAGCCTCGGAGAGTACTGCCCTGCTCCGCCCCGGGCCCGCTTGCCGGCCCGCGCACAGCCCCACGTCTGATTCTTCTTTTTTCTGGGGTGCGGGGTCGCAGTGCGTTTTGGTGATTTGATCAGGGAGCAGGGGTCTCGCAGCGCGACGTGCCACCGGCGGGCTGGGCCGCAGTGGACGCGGGACCGTGCGTCGTGGGCTGGGGTGGACGCGCGTGGATGACACGTGCCGTGGCCCGCGGTTGCGCGCGGGTGTGGGCTGGATCCGGGCAGGCCTGGCAAGGCGATCATGCGTCCGACGTTCGTGCGGCTCTGTGAACAGACCATTCGGCGCGTGGCGGCCCGGTATTGGCTGCCGCCGCAGGAATGGGAGGACTTCGCGCAGAGTGCCTGGCTGGACGTCCTGACGGCGCTGGCGCGCGGCCGCTATGATCCGCGCCACGGCCGGCTGGAGAACTGGCTGTACGTCGTGGTGCGCAACAGCGCGGTCAGTTTCCGGCGCCGCCGCCGGCGTGAGACACGAGCGGCCGAACCCTACCCGCTCGAACTGCTGCCGGGCCGCGTCAGCGAAGAGCCGGCCCACCGGCTGGAATGCACCGGACGCATCGAAGCCGTGCGCTCCGCGCTCCAGCTGCTCGCCACACGCATCTCGCCGACGTCGTGGGCCGTGTTCCGCTTGCGGCAACTGGAGCAGGCGAGCATCGCGGACGTGGCGCTGCAGCTGGGACTCTCCCCCGGCCAGGTCCGCACGTACGACCATCGCGCGCGCCGCAAGCTGGCCGCCATCCTGGCCCGCCACGGCTGGTCGTGACCGCGATTTTCCGCGTAACACGGCGCTCGTTCTCGCGATTGTCTCTGTAGTGGGCCTTCTCTGTAGTGGGCCTTCGCACCGCACGCGCAACGGGCGGCTGGTAGTCACGGCTGGTAGTCACGGCTGGTAGTCACAGCTGGTAGTCACAGCTGGTAGTCACGGAGGAGTCGTATGTCACGGTGGGGAATGTCTCGCAGG
>DAISIS010000328.1:0-6474 GCA_036821925.1 Pirellulaceae bacterium | reverse complement strand
CGGCAGCACGGTCTGTTCGCCCTGGAACGGCGACGCCGGGACGACGTTTACCGCGGGAGCCGTGACGGCCGAACCGGCGTACGTCCCGTCCTCGTCGGTCAGCGCGACCCGGATCGTGTACTGGTTCGGGCCGTCAGCGTATGTGTGGGCGTACGTGCCGGCCGGAGAGTCGCCTTGCACCAGGGCGAACGGCTGCACCGTACCGTCCCCCCAGTCGATGGAATAGCGGAAGGGGCCGCTGCTGTCGAAATCCATGAAGGCCCCCAGGGCCGGCACGGTAAGCGGTCCTTCGTCGAGCGTCAGGTTCCCGGGCCCCCACACGGTCGGCGGCTGATTCCCGGTCGCTTCCGCAGCCGCAACGGTATCGTCCGAATCGCTGACGGCCACGCTCATTTCCGGCACCGTCGCGGAACTCGACGCAGCCAGAGCTGCGCGCTTCACAGGGTTGTCGTCCGCTTCCCCTTGGGCTGCCGCCGCGGCAACCACGTCGAACTGCTGCTCATCGTAGTCGCCGTCGTCGTCGGTCAGGCGCACGGTCACGACATAGGTTCCGGCAGCAGCATAGGTGTGGCTGCCGTCAAACGAGCCGCTGGTGAGCACCCCAGCAGATCCCGCTTGATCGATCGTTGCCGCGCCGCTCGACGGCGGCGTGTTGTCACCCCAATCGATCGTGTAGGTGAAGGTCTCCGCAACCTCCCCGGCTGGATTGAGTGCGTTCGCGAAGCCGGGATCCGTGAATACGCCGATATCTGTCAGGTTGAGCAGCACGCCGGCAGTGGCTGCTTGATTGCCGATGACGCCCAGCGTGGGCGCCACGTTGCTGACCGTAACCTGGAAGCTCTGGCTGGCCGTCCCTCCGTCATCGTCGGTCGCCGTCACCGTCACCACATAGGTACCGTTGTCAGCGTACGCGTGGCTGCCGTCAAACGACCCGGCGGTCGGCGTGCCGGCCGCTCCGGCGCGGTCGATCGTGGTGATCCCGGTACTGGCCGCCGTGCCGTCTCCCCAGTTGATCGAGTAGGTAAAGGTCTCTTCCCGCTCCGTCCCCGGGTTCAAGGCATTGGCGAAGCCTGGATCGGTGAACTGGCCGATGTCGGTGATCTGGAGCATTGTGCCTTCGGCAGTGGTCTGATTCCCGACAACCGTGAGTGTCGGAGCGACGTTCGTGACCGTCACGGTAAACAGTTTGGTATCCGCGCCGCCATCGTCGTCGGACAGAATCACCGTCACGATGTAGCTGCCTTCGTCGGCATACACGTGCGAGCCGCCGAAGGTGCCTTGCGTCGGCACACCTGCACTGCCCTGCTGCACGTCCCCGACCTCGCCCGTGGTCGCCGCCGTGCCGTCACCCCAATTGATGAAATAGCTGAACGTCTCGCTCGTCCCACCGGCCGCGTTAGTGAACCCGGGGTCGGTAAACTGGCCGAGCTGTGCCAGCTCCAGCAACGCCCCCTCGGCGATCGTCTGGGCACCTACGACGGTGAGCGCCGGGACGACACTGGCAATGGTGGCGGTCAGCGTGTCGGTGGCCGACTGCTGCGAGCTGTCCGTTACCGTGAGCGTGACCGTGTACGTGCCGTTGTCCGCATAGGTATGAGTGGGAGTCAGCGTCCCGGACGCTGTCGTACCGTCGCCGAAGTCCCAGACAACGGTATGCGTGTCCTCCAGACTCTTGTCGGTAAACGATCCGGAGAAATTAATCGCCTGCCCCTCGTCAGCCGTCTGGTCATCACCCGCCTCCACTTCGGGCGGTGCAGGATTGACGGTGACCGGCAGGCTGGCAACCGCCGAATCGCCGGCGTTGTCCTCCACACTCACACGGACGGTGAATTGGTGCGGGCTGGTCGGCGGGCTGCTCAGATACTGGTGCTCCGCCGAAAACGTGCGGGCCACGGGATCGACCACCGCCTCAGAAGTCTGGCCGTCTCCCCAATCGACCACCACCGCATGCGTATCGTTGCTCCCGCCGTCAGTAAATGTCCCGGTCAGAATAACCGACTCGGATTCCACAATGGTACTCTTGTCGAGACTCATCGCAGTGATGACCGGCGGCGCATTGGTGACTTGTACGGTCACCCATCGAGTTAGCGACTCGCCGTTGTCATCGTCCTGGACGGTCAGCGCAACCGTATACTTCCCGTCATCTGCGTACGTGTGTGTGCCGTCAAACGTGCCGCGCGTGACCTGGCCTGAGCTGCCTGGCACGTCAACTGTCGCACCGCCCGTGTCGACCGTCGAGCCGTCGCCCCAATTGATGTGATAGGTGAAGCTCTCCGCAGTGCCAGCCGCCGCCTGGGAGAAACCTGGATCCGTGAACATGCCGATGTCCGGGATACTCAGGGCGGCACCTTCGACCACGGTCCGCTTGCCACACACGTAGAGATTCGGCACCACGTTGTTGACGGTAACCTGGACGGTGTCTACACCGGGCGTGCCTCCGTCGCCGGTCACACTGACGGTCACCGGGTAGACGCCATCATCCGCAAACACGTGGCTCAGCTCGAACGTCTGATCGGCTTTGATCGCCAGCGGCTGGGAACCCGAACCGTCTCCGTAGTCGACGCGGGCGGTCCAGTTCTCCGCACCGGTACCCTGGAACGACCCCACCCCCGTGAACAGACTTCCTTCGCTGACTGTCGCATCGCTCCCCGCCTCCACCAACGGCGCGGCAGCGAGCAGGGTACCGAACGACAGGACACGCCGATCCTCCAGACGTTCGTGGTGCAGCTGGCGAGTCGAGACTGATCCGCGTGCCCTGCGCCGATACGTCCGCCGGGCGTGACGGGACTGCGCGTTGCCTGCCCGGAACACATTACTGCGACTCATGGTGGTCCTCCCTGGTGTGGCAAGCCAACAGATTCCGCTGAGCGCAAATGATCGCCCAAGTTCCCCAGATTCGCAAGTAGGTGCCGTGTCCCCAGCGTGGGACACGGCGTCTATCAGCAGCGGTCTGTGCAGCACTCGCCCAGTCAGGGAGTGCCAGTCAGGGAGTGCCAGTCAGGGAGTGCCAGTCAGGCGGTCAACCAGGAAGTCCTCGAATCTGGCCAGGTCTTTCCATGCCATTGCGCAGGTGACCTGTTTACCCTGCGGATCGATGCGGGTGTGCCCATCGTCGGTGACGACGAGCGGCAGTTCTTCCAAGGTGACGAGTTCCTGGGTGAACGCCAGATAGACGGCCACGGTGTCGAAGAGGATGGAGCTGGCCTCTTCGGCGTCGGTGGCATTCGGGTCGCCGGACTTGCGCCAGATGCGGTAGTTTTCGATCACGGCCCGGGTCAGCGGGTTGGTCGCGTCCGCGATCCGGCGGTACTTCTGGCCGCTGAGCGTTACGAGGCCGCAGGTATCCAGCGGAGTGATCGTCATCGGCCACTGGGCGGTGAACACGCTCCGGGCCGCTGCGACGTCGCCCACGACGTTCCATTCCGGGTCCGGCGTGGGCTTGCCGCCGTAGCCCAGCCGCACACTGCCGTGCATGCCCACAAATCTAGCGCGCTGGGCGATCCGCGGTTCCCGCTCCAGAGCGACTTTGATGTTGGGCATGGGGCCGATGCAGATGAGGGTCATCGGGGCGGGGGCGTTCATGATCGTGTCGATCAACGCTGCCACGCCGTCCTGGTGGACCGTGCCGGGGAACTGCTCCAGGCTGTAATCCGCCACCCACGGAGCCTGCGGGCCAGCGTCCTCCGTCTGGCGGACGCCGATGCCGATGGGAATGTCCGTACGATTGGCGGTCTCGAGCATCTTCGCGATGATCTTCGCACGATAGACGGTGTCCCCCATATCGGAAACGATGAGTTGCACGTCGAGCTCGGGCGACTTGAGCAGCAGTGCGAGGGCCCAGGTGTCGTCGATGTCGCCGCCGATGTCCGTGTCCAGGATGACGGGTATCCTGGCCGGTTTCTTCTCGAACAGCAGCCACACACCCTGGCCGACACGCGGATCGTCAGCAGAGATCGCGCCCTGGCCCAGCACTTCGAATTCCTCCAGCCCCGCGTCGGCGGCCCACTGCTGCATTTGTCCCGGTTCCCGCAGCGCGACAAACCGCTGCCAGCGTTCCGCCTCCTCCCCCTGCAGACGCGTCTGGCGACTGCGTATCAGTTCCGCCACGGCGGACGCGGGATAGCCGCTGCCCGCACCGCCCCCAATATAAGCTTTGCCCCCCGGGCGCAGGACACGACGAACCTCCTGCAGCCCTTTGACCGGGTCATCCCAGAAGAAGATCGAGCCGCGGCTGGCCACGAAGTCCACCGAGTTGTCTGGAAACGGCAAGGACTCGGCACGACCTGTCACGGCAAACAGCCGATCCTCGACATGCTTCTCCCGCGCGGCGGCCAGACCTTTGGCCATGGCCTCGGCGTTCGGGTCCACCATCACGACCGGATTGCCGGTGGCCGCGATCAGTTCCAGCGCGACCTGGCCCTGGCCGGCCCCGAGATCGACCCAGCAACCTTTCCGGGGCTGGCAGTACTTGAGCATGTCCTGCACGACGTATTCGTAGCGGCTCGGCAGCGACTGTTCGGCGCCCAGCCCCTTGGGGGCCTGCGGTTCCTGCGCGACCCCCTGCGACGCGAGGAGCACAAGGCACGTGGCGGCGTTCAATACCCAAAACACCCAACACCTGGTCTTCATGGTGCAACTCCTATACTGGAACCGGCGTGTCGCGATTCGATGCTGACTGCTACTAATCTCCATGATTTTCTGACCCGTGTCGAGTGTGGCGCGAGCCGATCACCGGACAGCTGGACGCGGACTTCCGCCCGGCTGCCGCACCATGTCGCCAAACACGCGTCCTGCGCGCGATTCGTACGCGAGTCGGGCAGCCCTCCGGCGACGTGCCAGCCGGTCGCACGCCGGCGGCGTGTGCACACAATAGCAGGTTCTCGGTTGCCTTCCCAAGCAGCGTGAGTCTCTGTTCCCAAAAAGGTAGCGTCATGAACGCCTCGACTACAAACATGGGCCGTGTGAACCGCGTGATGCTCGCCCTGACAGCTGTGTGCCTGCTGGCCGGCCTGCTGGTCCAGTTGCCGGCATCGGCTGCCGATGCGCCGCCGGCCGAAACCGATGCGAGCGACGGCCGTTTCTTCCCGCTGATGGCATGGGACTACGCACACGACGAAAACGCGTTGCGGGCGATGCATGAATGCGGTATCAACGCGATCGCGTTTGTGCCGCCGAGCATGCTCGACGCCTGCCAGCGCCACGCGCTGCGGGCGATCGTCTGCGACGAACGCGTCTCCGGGTCCGACTGGTCACAGCCCTTCGACGCCGGACCGCTGGTCCAGTGCACTGACCGTGCGGCCGGCTCAGGCACACCACGGTCGTGCCCGCACCTGGTTGCGGCGGATCACGCGTTGAGCGATCTCACAGTTGCCCTGGATCTGGAAGTCAAGCATCCCGACGGCGATGAAATCCGCTCCGTTCTGGAATGCATGTTGGAAACCATCTTGCGGCAGGTAGGCCCCTGCCGCCAGGACTTTGAACGCGATCCAGGGCTTGGTCACGGTCTGCATGAACGCGATCGTCTCCTCGGGATCCAGACACCACATGTTGTCGTAGTAGCCGGGACCGTCAGTGTACCAGATGAACTCCTTGCGCAGGTGCTGGGGAATCGCCGACGGGTAATCGTCCCGGTGGAGCGTCTTGACGTAGAAATCGCACGGCACTCCCTGCTTCTCGCACTCGATGGGGACCTGGAGCGAATGCCCGCCGACCCCGACCGGTAGATTGTGCTTCTTCCCCATCTCCACGGCTTTGGCCAGCATGTCGACGTGTCCATCCATCGTCATCCGGTCGCCGGAGATGCCCCAGATGTACAGGGCGACAGCCCCGGTATCAACTTGCCTCTTGATGTGGTCGCTGAGCACTTGATCGCTGTCACCGGCGTTGACTTCGATGTGCGGGATGAATTGCATCGTGCCGCCAGTTTCCTGATTGTGTCGCGCCACGAACTCTCCGCCCGTTTCAAACACGGTATTGATCCCGTTCTCTTCCGCGATGCGGAGGGTCTCCATGATTTTGGCCTCCGTGACGTAGGCCCGGAACAGCGCGCCGACGTACTTCAAGTCACGGGCATGCATAAAGCCACCGATCAGATTACCCCCCAACAGCACCCGGCTCAGCTTGACGTTCCCGATTGTGCCGCAAGGCAGCCCGGTGTCCGCCCCGCGCGGTGCCGTGTCGTCGGCGGTCTGGTCCTCAGCTCGCGCCGCCCCGGCCGGATGACTGACCACAGCGCCGGCGATCCCGGCGCCCCCCATCACGGTGAGTGTCTGCTGAATGAAATTGCGACGGTTCACAGGCTCTCGATCAGACATTCTTTCAACTCCCTGCTATCGATGTGCCAGAATCAGGCCGCCTCCCATGCTATGCGATCGACACCAGGCTGGCCAGACAGTGCGGATCGGTGCGCGGCAACCCCCCGTGTCGAAGCACGCACGTCTCCCGACCGCTGATCGACTGAGCTGACACGGCACG
>DAISIS010000327.1:0-6490 GCA_036821925.1 Pirellulaceae bacterium | reverse complement strand
CTTTGCAGGGCCCGTCAGATCGGGTACCGTGGTGCTGAGAGTGTACTGTCCAACCTGGGGTGTCTGCTCTTCAGGAAGGAGCGTGCATGGCGATCACAGCGAAAGTGGGTGGTCGGTTCTATCTGGCCCGCGCGGCGCTGGACGATCTGATCCAGGTCCTGCGCCGGCAGGGTTACTGTGTGCTTGGACCGCGGCTGGTCGATGGCACGATCTCGTTGCAGCCGATTGAATCGGCCGCTCAGCTTCCGGCCGGCCTGGCGGACGAGCAGGATGGCGGATCGTACCGGGTGGTGGAGGGGGACCCCGGGCTGACGTTCCAGTTCGTGGTGGGACCGGACGGGCCCAAACGCTACCTGTTCGCGCCGCACCTGCGGCTGTTCGAGTTCCACGTCGAGGCGGACAACTTCGTGCTGGACGTCGGTCCGCCGCAGGTGCCGAAGCTGGCGATGCTGGGCGTGCGGGCCTGCGAGCTGGCGGCCATTGACGTGCAGGACCGCGTGTTCGGGCTGGGGGACCCGCAACGGTTCCGCTGCGAGACGGAGCCGTGGTACACGCAGATCCGCCAGGAGGCGCTGCTGATCGCCGTCAACTGCACGCAGCCGAGCGGCACGTGTTTCTGCAGCGCCTGGGGGACAGGGCCGCAGGCCACGCACGGGTTTGACCTGGCGCTGACCGAACTGCGCGACGGATTCCTGATCGAGGTCGGATCCAGACGCGGGGCGGCGCTGGTCGAACAGTTGCCGGTGCGCGAGCCGACGCAGGCCGAAGAGGAGCTGGCGGAGATCAAGCTGGAGCGTGCGCGGGATCGCATGGGGCGGGACCTCGACACCGCGGGGCTGAAGGAGCTGTTGGACGAAGGCATCGAGTATCCGGAGTGGGACGACATCGCCCACCGCTGCCTGTCGTGCGGCAACTGCACGATGGTCTGCCCGACCTGTTTCTGTTGCACCGTCACCGACACGACAGACCTGGAGGCGACCCAGCAGATCACCCGGACGCGGCAGTGGGAGTCCTGTTTCACGCACCAGTTCACCTACACGATCTCGGGCCCGGAGCGGAACACGATCCGCGGCCGCTACCGGCACTGGCTGCGGCACAAGCTGAGTACCTGGTGGGAGCAGTTCGGGTGCAGCGGCTGCGTCGGCTGCGGGCGCTGCATTACCTGGTGTCCTGTGGGGATCGATCTGACGGAAGAAGTCCGGCGTCTGCGCGCGCGGAGCCTGGCCCATGGCGGCCGCGGACCGGTGTCGCGCAAGGGAGAAGTCGACCATGGCCCAGTCCGTCGCTGAATCACGTCCCGAACCGATCTGCGGGATGAACACCTGGATGCCCGTGCCCGCCCGGATCCTGGCGGTGCGGGACGAGAACTTCAACACCCGCACCTACACGCTGCAGTTTGTCGACGAGGAGCTGCGCAAGATGTACCGGTTCGCCCCCGGCCAGTTCAACATGGTGTATGTGCCGGGGGTGGGGGAGGCGGCGATCTCGATCAGTTCCGACCCGCATCACACCGAGACGCTCGATCACACCATTCGTCTGGTCGGTTCCGTGACGCGCGGGGTCGACCGCTTGACCACGCAGGCCCTGGTCGGGCTGCGGGGCCCGTTCGGACGCGGCTGGCCCCTGCGGGCGATGGAGGGCAAGGATGTGGTGATTGTCGCGGGCGGGATTGGCCTGGCGCCGCTGCGTCCGGTCGTCTATTGGCTGCTGCAGCGCCGCGAGCATTACCGGCGCGTCGTGCTGCTCTACGGCTGCCGCACGCCGGAAGACCGGGTGTTTGCCAGCGAGCTGGAGCAGTGGGACGCGGCCGGCTCGATCCACGTGCTGGTGACGGTGGACAACGCCACCGGGGCCTGGGCCGGCCCGGTGGGAGTGGTGACTAGTCTGCTGCGGCGGATCAAGGTCAATGCGGAACGGACGATCGTGCTGGTCTGCGGTCCGAAAGTGCTCAACCACGTGGCGGCCTGGAACTTCCTCCAACTGCACGTGCCGCCAGCCAACGTCTACGTCAGCCTCGAACGCAACATGAACTGCGGCTTCGGGCGCTGCGGGCATTGCCAGTATGGCTCGAAATTCATGTGCACGGACGGGCCGGTGTTCTGTTTCTCGGAGGTGGCGGACGTGTTCGGCAAGGAGGAGATCTAGCAGCGAAGGTGTCTGGTCATGCCGGTGAAACAAGTGTTGGAATCGTACGCGTCCGGCCAGCCGAAGCTGGCGGTCTTCAAGTTCTCCAGTTGCGACGGCTGCCAGCTGCAACTGCTGAACCTGGAGGATCAGTTGTTGGACCTGGTGGGGGCGGTCGAAATCGCCTACTTCCTGGAGGCCCGCCGCCGGGAACTCCCCCCGCCCTACGACATCGGGCTGGTCGAAGGGAGCGTCTCGACGGCGGAGGAAGAGGACCGCATCCAGCGCGTGCGGCGCGACTGCAAGTACCTGATCACCATCGGCGCCTGCGCCACCTCGGGTGGCATTCAGGCCCTGCGGAACTGGGCCAGCATCGACGAGTTCATTGGCCATGTGTACCCGCATCCCGAGTATATCAACACGCTCGAAACCGCCACGCCGATCGCCGCGCATGTGTTTGTCGACTTCGAGCTGCGCGGGTGTCCGGTGAATCAGCTGCAGCTACTGGAGGTCATCGCGTCGCTGCTGGTTGGGCGCAAGCCGAACATTCCGACGCACAGTCTCTGCATCGAGTGCAAGCGGCGCGGGTTGCCGTGTGTCCTGGTCAGTGGCGGTCAGCCCTGCCTGGGCCCGATCACGCAGGCGGGCTGTGGGGCGCTGTGCCCGGCGGTGGGCCGCCCCTGCTACGGCTGCTTCGGCCCGATGGAGCAACCGAACATGGCCTCCCTGGGGAGCTGGTTCACCGCGCGGCTGGGCTACGGACCGCGCACGATGAAACAGATGCTCCGCCTGTTCAACGGGTATCTGGAACCCTTCAAGCAAGCGAGTGACCACTATGAGCGGCTCGAAAAAGGACCGTAGCGCCGGCCGGCGGTCGATCCAGGTCCAGACGCTGGCACGCGTGGAGGGGGAAGGGGCGCTGCACCTGACCATGTGCGGGGACGAGGTGGAAGAGCTGCAGTTGCAGATCTACGAGCCGCCCCGGTTCTTTGAGGCCTTTCTGCGCGGTCGCGATTTCCGCGAGGTGCCCGACATCACGGCCCGCATCTGCGGCATCTGCCCGGTCGCGTACCAGATGAGTTCCTGCCACGCCCTGGAGAAGGCGATGGGGGTCTTCGACCAGGTCGATCCGGCGATTCGCGCCCTGCGCAACGTGCTCTACTGCGGCGAGTGGATCGAGAGCCACATCCTGCACATGTTCCTCCTGCACCTGCCCGACTTTCTCGGCTTCGAAAGTGCCATCAGCATGGCCGCCGACCATGCCGCGCTGGTGAAACGCGCCTTGCGCATCAAGAAAGCCGGCAACGATATCCTGACACTTCTGGCGGGCCGCGCCGTGCACCCGGTCGGCGTCTGCGTCGGCGGGTTCTATCGCGCACCTGACCCGGCCGCGGCCACGCAACTGGTCAGCGAACTGCGCATGTGCCTCGACGACATGTCCGAACTTACCCTGTTCCTGGCCCGCCACGTCACCTTCCCCACGCTCGAACGCGACTACGAATTCGTCTCCCTGTGCGCCGACGATGCATACCCCATGAACCTCGGCCGGATCAAGAGCAGCAAGGGGCTCAACGTCGACCAGGAGGAATTCGGCCGCGCGATCGAAGAACACCATGTCGCGCACTGCAACTCCCTGCACGCCGTTATGAAGGATCGCGGCCCCTACCTGGTCGGCCCGCTGGCACGTCTGAACCTCAACGCCGCACGACTGCTGCCCCGCGCCGCCGAACTGCTGCCGCAGGTCTGCCAGGCCGTCCGCACGACCCTCCCCTGGCGCAACAACTATCTGAGCCTGCTGGCGCGCAGCCTCGAATGCGTGCACGCGCTCGAGCTGGCGGCCAGCACCCTGGCCAGCTACACCCCTCCGATCCGCCCCCGCGTCCCCATCGTGCCCCGCGCCGGCATCGGCTGCCATGGCACCGAAGCGCCGCGCGGCCTCTGCTGGCACGAATACCGCACGGACGCCGACGGCCTGATCGCCTCCGCGCGCATCATCCCACCGACCAGCCAGAACTACGCCACCATCGAGGCCGATCTGCGCACGCTGGCCCCCCAGATCGCCACGCTCCCGGACGAGGAAGCCACCCTGCGCTGCGAACATGTGATCCGCAACTACGACCCGTGCATCAGCTGTTCCGTCCACTTCCTCACCCTCGATCGTCACAACAGGTGAGCGGCAGCCTCCGGCCTTGATATACTGTCTATTGGCGGTGCGTGCGGTGGGGTGCAGCCGACGCGCCACCCGCGAACTCTGTGCATCCTGAACGCGCACGCCGGCCACGGCACTCCGGGAGCTTGCAGCGGATGAGGAAGACTGGTCTGATCGCCGCGGTAGCCACGGCGGTGCTGGTGTGCCGGCCGGTGTCAGCGCAGACGGATCTGGCGGTGTTTGAGAGCGCGGTGCGGCCGGTCCCGGCAAGCCGGCTGGACGAGATCGTGCGGGCCCGGCTGGCGGCGCTGGAGATCGAGCCCGTGCTCTGTTCGGACAGCGTGTTTGTGCGCCGCGTCTATCTGGACCTGCTGGGCACGCTGCCGGCGGCCGACGAGGCGCGGGCCTTTATCGACGATCCGGATGCGAAGGGCAAGCGGCGCGCGCTGATCGATCGCCTGCTGGAACGGCCGGAGTTCGCCGACTACTGGGCCATGAAGTGGGGGGACATCCTGCGCATCAAAGCGGAGTTCCCGGTCAACCTCTGGCCGAATGCGGCGCAGGCTTACCACCGCTGGGTGCGGGCGTCGTTGGCCGAGAACAAGCCGTACGACCAGTTTGTCCGGGAGCTGCTCACGGCCAGCGGCAGCAACTTCCGCGCTGGGCCAGTCAACTTCTACCGCGCGATCCAGAACAAGAACCCGGAGGGCATTGCCGCGGCCGTGGCGCTGACGTTCATGGGGGCCCGCGCCGAGCACTGGCCCGCGGGACGCCTGGCGGGCATGGCCCCCTTCTTCTCGCAGATCGGCTACAAGCCAACCAGCGAGTGGAAGGAGGAGGTGGTGGTCTGGGATCCGCTCCATGCCCATGCCCAGCCCGGCAACAGCGCGCCCGGACGCGAGCAGATCGGCACGTCGCCGCAGGCAGGTGGTGCCGCGCCATGGCCGCTGCCCAGCGGGGGCGGCGGGTTGCAGGCGGTCCTGCCTGATGGCTCGGCGATCGAGCTGCCGCCGGACCGGGATCCGCGCGCGGTGTTCGCAGACTGGCTGATCCGACCCGAGAATCCCTGGTTCACACGGTGCATAGTCAACCGTGTCTGGGCCTGGTTCCTGGGACGCGGGATCGTGCACGAGCCGGACGATATCCGGGACGACAACCCACCGAGCAACCCGGAGCTGCTGGCCTACCTCGAACAGGAGCTGATTGCCGGCCATTACGACCTGCGGCAGCTGTTCCGCCTGATTCTGAACTCGACAACCTATCAGTCCTCCTCCGTGCCCCGGTGGGACAGTCGGGAGGCGGAGGCGAACTTTGCCACCTATCGGCTGCGCCGCCTGGAGGCGGAAGTGCTGATCGATGCGCTCAACGCCATCACGGGCGCTGCGGACCTCTATACCAGTTCGATTCCCGAACCGTTCACCTACATTCCGCGGGACATGCGCGCCATTGCGCTGGCGGACGGGAGCATCACCAGTCCGTTCCTGACCCTGTTCGGCCGTTCGCCGCGCGCCACCGGCGTGCAGAGCGAACGTGACAACAAGTCGTCACCTTCCCAATGGCTGCACATGCTCAACTCGGCCCATATCCGGCAGAAGCTCGAACGCGGCCCGGCGCTCCGGACGCTCCTCGCCGCGCGGCGCAGACCTGCGGAGCTGGCGGAGGAGGTGTACCTGATGGTCCTCTCGCGCCGCCCGACCCAGGAGGAGTTGGAGACGGTGGTGGAGCACTTCCGGGCGACGCAGCCGCGGGGCAGCGCCGCGGTCGACGTCGTGTGGGCGCTGGTCAACAGTACCGAATTCCTTTACCGGCATTAGCCACCCGCAGCGCCCCAGTCGGCAATGCTGCCGGTGGGCGATCAGGAGAACAAGGAACCGCAGATGAAGGACCCGCAGAGCACGTTTCGATCCGGCGCGCGGATCTCCCGGCGCGCCGCGCTGCAGCAGGGGCTGTGCGGCGCGACCGGACTGCTGCTGGCCGACCGGCCGGGGGGAGTGTCTGTGGAGGCTGCCGCCCGGCCGCAGGAGCCACCGCTGGAGGCCACCGCCCAGTCGGTCATTCAGATCTTCTTGTGGGGCGGCATGTCGCACAACGACACGTGGGACCCGAAGCCCGAGTCGGGCCGCGACTACATGGGTGAGTTCGGCCAGGTGATTCCGACCAACGTCGACGGCATCCGGATTGGCGCGCTGTTTCCAGAACTGGCCAAACAGGCGGACA
>DAISIS010000326.1:0-6496 GCA_036821925.1 Pirellulaceae bacterium | reverse complement strand
CTGGTCGATGCGACCTCGACGTCCACGGTCCTGGGGGCCAACCTGTTCAAGTCGAACACCAATAACGGGGTCACCGGCAGCAATGCGATCCTGCTGGCCGACAACGCGCCGCTGTTTGTCGACGCCGAACGCGGCAACTTCTACCTGGCGGCCGGCGCCAAGGCGATCGACAGCTCGGTCAACCGCCTGGACGACCGGCCGTCGATCGTGGCGGTCCAGTCGCCGCTAGCGATCCCACCCGCGCCGATCGTCGCACCCGACTACGATCGGTTCGGCCAGCTGCGGATTGACGATCCGCTCCAGTCGCCTCCGCCCGGCCTCGGCTCGAACATCTTCAAAGACCGGGGAGCTGTGGAGCGGGTGGACTTCGCCGGTCCCTATGCACTCCTGACGCTGCCAGCCGACAACGATGCGACCATCGACCTGGATCCCGAACTGTCAACCGTCCTTGTCGACATTTATGTGGTGTCGGACTTCGTGGTGGCGATCGAGGACGAGGGTATCGGCCTTGACGACCGCTCGGTCGTCTCCCGGAACGTCACCCTGATCCTCAACGGCGTCGTATTGAGGGACGGCACGGATTACGTGTTCCGCTACGATCCGATTGGCGATGAGATTCGCCTGTCGGTACGGCGGGAAGTCGCGCCGCGACGCAACGTGTACGAGATCGTCCTGGCCAACGACCCCACAACCGGCATCCGCGACCTGGCCGCTAACGGACTGCGTCCGAACAGCGAGTCCGACGAAACGCGGTTTGTGATCACGACCGGGGGCCCGAACAATCTGCCGGTCGCGGTCGAGGATCATTATGTCGTCGACGAAGGCGCCGCGCTGACCGCCAACGACCGGTTCAATGCCACGCCGGACACGAACGACGACAGCGTGCTGGCCAACGACACCGACGCCGACTTCGATGTGCTCACCGCCCAGCTCATCACGCCGCCGAACCACCATGACGGCACCTTCGTGCTCAATCCGGACGGCACGTTCGTCTATCAGCATGACGGCAGCGAGACAACCAGCGACCTGTTCACCTACCAGGCCGTGGACGAACTGGGTGCGGTGACCGCGGTCACCACCGTGTCCATCACGGTCAACCCGGTCAACGATGTGCCGGAGGCGGTCGACGACGCGTACACGACGTCCGAGGATGACCTGCTGCAGGTCGACGCCCCGGGCGTGCTGGCCAACGACACCGACGCCGACATCGGCGACGCATTGAGCGTGACCGAGTTCGATGCCGTCAGCGCGCTGGGGGCGGTCGTGACCGTCAGTCCCACAGGCGCACTGCTCTACGACCCGACTGGCTCCGCCGTGCTGCAGGCGCTCAAGCCCGACGAGTCCCTCGAAGATACGTTCACGTACACGGTCAGCGACCTGATGGGGGCGACCAGCACGGCCACCGTCACCGTGACCGTCCTCGGCCGCAACGACGTGCCGCAGGCCGCGGAGGACGCGTACAGCACCTCGGAAGATGACCTGCTGCACGTGCTCCTGCCCGGCGTACTGGAGAACGATACCGACGTGGACGCCGGCGACGTGCTGACCGTGACGCAGTTTGATGCGGTCAGCGCGAACGGCGCCATGGTGATCGTCAGTCCGGAAGGCGAGTTGTGGTACGACCCGGTGGGTGTCCTCAGCCTGCAGGCGCTCAACCCGGGCGAGTCGCTGCAGGACACCTTCAGCTATACGGTGACCGACCTGGCCGGGGCCACAAGTTCCGCCACGGTGATGGTCACCGTCAGCGGCAGGAACGACACGCCGCAGGCCGCCCCCGATGTGTACCTCACCTCCGAAGACGACCTGCTGCAGGTGGCCGCGCCCGGCCTGCTCGACAACGACTCGGACGCCGATGCCGGCGACATTCTCACAGTGACCGGCTTCGAGGCGTTGAGCGTCTATGGCGCCGTGGTGACGATCACTCCCGAGGGCGAGTTGATGTACGACCCGCGCGGCGCTGCAGCGCTCCAGGCGCTCAAGCCGGGCGAGGCGCTGCAGGACACCTTCACCTACACCATCAGCGATCTGGCAGGCGCGACCAGTACGGCCACCGTGGCGGTCACCGTCACCGGCCTGAATGACGCCCCCCAGGCGGCTGATGACGCGTACACCACCACGGAAGACGATCTGCTCCAGGTCGCCGCGCCCGGTGTGCTGGAAAACGACACCGACATCGACAGCGGTGAGATCCTGACGGTGACCAGCTTCGACGCCGTGAGCGCATACGGCGCGGCAGTGTCGATCGGGACCGACGGAGAGCTGCTGTACGATCCGCAGAACGCTGCCCAGTTGCAGGCGCTCCAGCTCGGCGAATCGGTGGAAGATACCGTGACGTACACCATCACCGACCTGGCCGGCGCCACCAGTTCGGCCACGCTGACCGTCACGGTCCGCGGCCGGAACGACGTGCCGGTGGCGGCGGATGACCAGTACAGCGTGTCGGAGGACATGCCGCTGAGTGTCACCGCTCCCGGCCTGCTGGACAACGACAGCGACATCGACGGTGACATCATCCAGGTGGACCCGCAGGAACTCGTGACCCAGCATGGCGCTGCCGTGACGCTGCAGGCGGATGGCAGCTTCACCTACGATCCGCGGACGGCTCCCGCCCTGCAGGCCCTGGCAGCCGGCAGCACCCTGCAGGATGTGTTTATGTACCGCATCTCTGACGGCGCAGCGCTGTCCGAGTATGCGGTGGTGACTGTGGTGGTCACCGGCGTCAATGACATGCCCATCGCGATCGGCGATGAGGCCCTGGTGCCGCCGGCCGGCATGGTGACTGTGGACGTGCTGGCCAACGACTTTGACGTCGACGGCACACTGGACCCGGCGACCGTGACGGTGGTCACCCAACCTCAGCACGGCACCGTGTCGGTTCTGGCCAACGGATCCATCACCTACACCATCGCTCCGAACTACAGCGGCACCGATTCGTTCACCTATACGGTGCGCGACGATTACGGCGCTGTAACTAACGAGGCGACGGTATGGCTGGAGTACAACGCGCCTCCGGTCGCGGTGGACGACTCCGTGCAGGCCACTCGAAACGCTACCACGATCATCGACGTGCTGGCCAATGACTATGACGTGGACGGCACGATCATGCCGGATTCCGTGACCATCGTCAGTATGGCGATGTTCGGCACGCTCACGGTCGATGCCCAGGGCATGGTGACGTACACTCCGACGACCGGATACGTCGGCACGGATGCTTTCACCTACACCGTGCAGGACGACGATGGGACGCTGTCCAACGAAGCAACGGTCGAGATCAGCGTCATCGCGAATCCGTATCCGTGGCAGAATCCGTTGAATCACATGGACGTGAACGCAGATGGCCACGTGTCTCCCATCGATGCGCTGCTGATCATCAACGATCTGAACTTCCGTGGCCAGCGGCAGCTGCCCAATCCACCCATGCCTCCGCTCGAGCCGCCTCCGTACATCGATGCGTCCGGTGACGGCTTCGTCTCGCCGGTCGACGCGCTGTTGATCATCAACTTCATCAACAGTCCGGGCGGAGAGGGTGAAGGCGAAGCGGAGTACGCGGTTGCGACCCTGCAGACGCCCCGCAGCGGCGTGTCCGCGGCAGAACTGCCGGCCCTCCCGCTGACGTCCCTGGGCGACCGGGAAGCGTTGGGGGCCGCACCAGCCCGCCGGGCCGGCACCGCGGCGGCCGGAACGTTCAGTGCCGACTACGGGCTGACGATCGGCCAGGCTGACGCGACGCCGCAGTTGGCGCTGCGTGACTACCTCGCCACGGCCGACACCGACGACCTGCTCGATGTGATCGCAGCCGATGTGGCTGGCGGCTGGGACGACGACGTCTGCGAACACGTCGCACTCCTGGAACTGCTGCTCGGCACGAAGCAACAGAAGAACTGAAGTCAGGCATCAGACCGGATCCGCTTCCAGCCTGTCCCGCTGCGACAGGCTGGAAGCCGGACCGATTCCCGTTTCCTTCGAACAGGCAGTCAAGGACGGAGTTGAGCTACCAGATTCGAAAGAGCTTGTCCCGTCCCATGTGGACAGCTGAAGTTGTGACACGCGCAATGTCGTCCTGAGCCGCAACGCGGCGACTGACCATAGCCCGGGGTAAGCCGCGCTTCGCGGCGCCACCCCGGGAACCCGGGCCCGAGAATATGTCGGTCGAGCCCCAGACACTGCGCCAAATCGGCGGTCTCCGAGACCGAAAGACGCCGAGCACAGCGTCGCGAGCTTGCGGGGCCGCTCGTGCACCGCGGCCCGACCCGGCCAGTCATCGCGAGGCAGAGTGCGGCTGGTGGCGGGTTCGGACAGCGCCGCTTGGAATTGTGGTCGTGGGCTCGCCCGCAGGCTGTGGCGTATAGCGGTGTGGCGGGACACGACCTGCGATTCGAAACGCTGCACCGGCGGAACAGCTCGTTTTGCAGGGTCATGGTGCGACGGCAGCAGGTATGCCAACCAAGACGACGGTCGAGTACACACACCTGAGTCAGGATAGCGCGATGGGACAGTTCGTCAACCAACAAGAAGGCGACAAGCACATTCCGGATGGTCCCGTGTACAAATTGACGCGGGTAAAGGAATAGCCGGCGGGCGGCCCGAGTCGCCGATGAGCAGCACGCTGCCGGGAAGTGATCCCTGGATGACGTAGCCCCAAGTCCACGCAATATCGCCGAGCGATCTTGGCGGTTGGACTGCCCACGGGACAGACCATCTTGATCAGGATCAGCAGGCGGGGGGTTCGTCTCGCCAGAGCTTCTCCGTCACTCATGGTGCGGATTGTCGATGCTGCGGCGGTGGGCCTGTCCGGCCGCGGCCGACGCAGTCCAGTTCGGGTTTCTTACCACGCCACGGCGTAGGCATCCACTCTCGGGTCCGCGCCGGCACTCAGCACGCCGGTGTCGGGGTCGACGGCGATGGCCGCCAGGGAACCGAGAGACCAGGGGCCCGTTACGCTCAGCTTGTGACCCTTCTTGCGCAGCGCCTCGCACACTGGCTCAGGAATCCGGCTCTCCACACTCATCTCGCCCGGGTACATCGTGTGCGGGAAATAGGACTGCGGAAAGCTCCGCGTCGACCAGCGAGGTGCTTCGATCGCCTGCTGAACGTTCATGCCGAAGTCGACGAAGTTCAAGAGCGTCTGCAATGTGCGGAGGCACTGATCGTCGCCCCCAGGACTCCCGATCACGAGCAAGGGCTTGCCGTCCTTGAGGACGAGCGTCGATTGCAGCGTGCTGCGGGGACGTTTGCCCGGTGCCAGCGCGTTTGGGTGCCCGGCAACGAGCGAGAAGTAATCACCACGGCAATTCAACGTAAAGCCGAGTTCGCCCATCGCCACGCACGTTCCATAACCGGTGTGCAGGCTCGGTGTAAACGAGACCACATTGCGATCCGCGTCGATGATGCACAGGTAGCTGGTGTCGCCTCCGTCGCCACCGGATGGACCGCCGTCAATGTCGGCCGGGTGGGCGAACGACTCCA
This sequence comes from Pirellulaceae bacterium, assembly GCA_036821925.1. Taxonomy (GTDB): domain Bacteria; phylum Planctomycetota; class Planctomycetia; order Pirellulales; family Pirellulaceae; genus JAAYDI01. The sequence continues at coordinate 1,030 of DAISIS010000326.1, read as the reverse complement.
TCGCCCCCTGGCGGAACTCGAAGCTCGCCTTCTCCGGATCGATCAACCGTCGACGCTCTGCGCCGTATTCCTTGGACAGCAGTGTCTCCCAGGGGATCTTGACAAACCGGTCGTCGCCCAAGTATTCGCGGTCAGCGAAGGCCAGCTTGATCGCTTCGACGCCCACGTGAATGTACTCCGCGCTGTTATGGTGCAGCGCCTGGAGGTCAAATGTCTCCAGGATATTCAGGGCAAACAGCTCGGCCGGGCCTTGGTTCGCGGAGCGGTCCTTGAAGACTTGCACACCCCGGTAGCTGACCGACACCGGCTCGTCCACCAATGCGCTGTACGTGGCGAAGTCTTCGTAGCGGAACAGTCCGCCGTTCTGTTCCGAGAATTCCGCCATTTCGCGCGCGATGTCGCCCCTGTAAAAACGGTCTCGAGCCGCCTTCAGAGCGACCGACCGCCCGGCGGCCTTCGCTTCCTCTTCGGCTTCCACCAAGCGACGGAGCGTGTGCGCCAGCTGCGGAACCGTGTAGACGTCACCGGCTTTCCAGGAGCGGCCCAGCGAGAACGCCCGGACACTGGTTGGGTATTTCCGCAGCTTGTCGCTCGCGAGCGACGCGGCCAACCGTTCGTTGAGCACGAAGCCGTGGGCCGCCATCTCGATCGCGGGTGCGAGCACCTCCGCAAAGGTCATCGTGCCCCAGCGATCGAGCAGCGTGTACCACGCGTCCACCACACCCGGCACCGTCCCGGACAGGAGTCCTTCGCTAACCGGGATCTTCCCCCCCTGATACGTCTTGTACCAATCGATGGTGGCGAGCTGTGGAGCCGTGCCTTCGGCATTCACAGAGTAGGCCCGAGCCGCTCGCGCATCGAAGACCAGCACCATCGCGTCACTGCCCACGCCGTTATTGGGCGCGTCCACGAGCGCCAACACCGCCTGGGCGGCCACGGCGGCGTCGAAGGCGTTGCCTCCCGCGCGCAGAATCCACTCCGCCACCTGCGTGCTCTCCGGCCGCATCGACGACACGGCGTACGATCGCCC
>DAISIS010000325.1:0-6518 GCA_036821925.1 Pirellulaceae bacterium | reverse complement strand
TCTCGCCCTCCTTGAGTTTCGGCAGCGCGGAGAAATTCGCCTGGGCGACCAGATCCCCGCGGTCCACCAGCCGCAGGACGCTCACATCTGCCCGCTCGATCATGACGTGCCAACGGCGGTCCAAGAGCAGTTCAAAGCCGCCGGACGGGGAGTGGAACTCCAACAGCCGCGCCGGCTCGTCCGGTTTCAGATTCAGGTCGGCCAGCACGTCGTTGTGCAACGCCGGGACGCTCGCCTGCCGCTGGATCGCCGTCTGCACGCGCGCGATCGCCTCCAGACCCGGGTAGGCATGCCCCACCGCCCGGCGCTCCTTGAGCGACATGGCGAACCAGGTGATCCGTTTCAGTTGCGTGTCGAAGCTGACTTTGGCCGCCACCGACAGCTGGCTGGATACGCCCTCCACCGAGCCAGTCACGGCGCCCTGCGCGTGGATGACCGCCAGATTCTTGTCGACACGCTGCAACGTGCACACCACGCTGCTGTGGTCGACGGCGTCCAGCCCGAGAAGCGGTGCCAGCCAGTCGGAATCGAGTTTCCACGTCTCCCCAACGGCCACCGATCGCCCCGGCAAAATGACGTCGACCAACGCACTGCTGGCCGGCACGTTGATCAGATCCAGTTCGTCACGGTCGAGCGGACCGAGCGGGGAAAAGAGCACCACATCCTGCGGGCTGTCGGCAGCCACCGCCACGATCCGCCGGTCCTCACGCAGCTGCGGGCGCACCGCCCCTTCACGATACTCGATCGTCGCCCGCGCCGACTCGTAGTCCCGCACCGCGCTGGCGGCCAGCCGGTGCGCATCATGCACCTGCAGCGTCTTCTCGTCATATACCAGCTGAGCGTTGACCTTCACCGGAGACTTGGCCGGCTGGCTGCCCTCGGCCTTGAGCTTCAGGTCTCCATCCAGCTCGAATTGGACCTTCACGCGATACGTGTCCCCCACCGACAAAGCGGGCGTCAGGTTGACCTTGACGCCGCGAACCGCCGCTATGGTGGGGTTGACTTCCAGCTGCAGGAGGCATAGCGGTACGACTATAATAAAACAGACGTGAAAAATCCGCAGATTTGTTGATTCGTTGATGGGCATCGGTGCATCCCAGACAAGATAGGAGCGGCGGGGGCGAATGGCTGCAAGCGCCCACGCAGTGGTGGCGACGAATCGAGCGACAGGTCGTCGACAGTACCGCATTCGGTAGATCGACCGATCGAGGCTCAGCCATCCAGTAGAAAACCAGATGGCACGCGACGGGCGGGCGGCCGGGGAACGACCTGAGAAGAAGCGGCAAGTGGGCAGGCCCAGGCCCCGGAGCGTTGCGTGCCCGCCGCGATCAGAAACAACCCAAGCTACCCAGATTACACAGACAAACAACTGCCTCAGATTGACAACGCCGAGTGACAACACCGAGTAACAACCGCCCCTGGAAGACAGCAGCCCTTGGAAGGCTGTCCGACGGACCCCGGCCCGGCGGGCTTTCTGGGGGGGGTTGGTGGTCGCGCGCGAACTTTTTCGCGACACAAAACGACTTAATTGGGTATAACAGATGGCGGTCACGTCTGCCGCGCGGCGCGGGTGGGCGGCGAAGCAGTGGAGAGATCGAGGACCGGTGAGAACCAATCTTCGAGTGCGGGCGTAATTGACTATTGGCCACTCATCGCGTACACGCGCGTGAGGGGGTCGGGGAGCGGCCCTGGGATGGGACGCGTTTCCCAAGCTGGAGAGGGTCTCGGTGGGCGATGGGAGTCGCAGGGAGCACCGCAGAGACGATCCCGACGAGAAGAGGATTGCGATGCATTCCGACTATCACATCCCGGCGATGCGCGAACTGCGAGATCAGCAGGTCCGTTTCGCTCCGCGCGACAAGAAGCTGGAGCAGCTTGATCGCGCCGAGAAGCTGATCAGTGAGATCGATCCTGCGCGCACGTACTCGTATGCCTATCTCTGTTTCCGGATCACCACCTTCCGGCCGGAGGCGTCTCCCGACGTCACGATGTCCGGGTCCGAGGCGCTGCAGGACCTGTTGCTGTTTGTGGAGGACTTGTCGGACGCGGCCAACGTACCGGTGGAGGAAGTGCCCGAGCCGGTCTACACGGTGGAGCAGTTGAGCAAGGACTTCAACGTCTCGAGCAAGACGATCTCGCGCTGGCGGCGTCAGGGTCTGGTCAGCCGCAAGTTCGTGTTTCAGGGGCGCAAGCGCGTCGGGTTCCTCAACAGCAGCGTGCAGCGGTTTGTGTCGAGCAATCCCGAGCGGATCCAGCGCGGCGGCCGCTTCAGCCAGCTCTCCAATTCCGAGCGCACGTCGATCATCGACCGCGCGCGCCGGCTCGCGCTGGCGGGCGGCGGTCCGGCGGAGGTCACTCGCCGCATCGCCAAGCGGATGAATCGCAGCGTCGAGACGATTCGCTACACGCTCAAGCAGTTCGACCAGAAGTTCCCGACGCTGGCCATCTTCCCCGATCACACCGGGCCGCTCAGCAAGGAGACGAAGAAGAAGGTCTATCAGCAATACCGCCGCGGCACGTCGGTCGATGTGCTGGCCAAACGCTATGGCCGGACCAAGACGAGCATCTACCGGGTCGTCAACGAAATGCGGGCCCGCGCCATCCTCGAGCTGCCGCTGGACTACATGTACAACAAGGAGTTCGACAAGGCGGGGGCCGAGAAGTCGATCCTCGGCCCGATGCCCGCATCCAGCGAGCCGCGCAAGCGCACCCGCGTCCCCGCCGGACTGCCCCGGTACCTGGCGTCGCTCTACGAGGTCCCGCTGCTGACGCGCGAGCAGGAGCAGTACCTGTTCCGCAAGTTTAACTACTTCAAGCACCGGGCCAGCCAGCTGCGCCAGCAGCTCGATCCGGCGCGGGCCAAGAGCAGCCTGATGGATCGCATCGAGGACCTCTACAACGAGGCGGTCCAGACCAAGAACCAGATCGTGCAGGCCAACCTGCGACTGGTCGTGTCGATCGCCAAGCGGCACGTCAACAACGCCGACGACTTCTTCGGCCTGGTGAGCGACGGCAACATGTCGCTGATCCGGGCCGTCGAGAAGTTCGACTACGCGCGCGGCAACAAGTTCAGCACCTACGCGAGCTGGGCCATCATGAAGAACTTCGCCCGGACCATTCCCGACGAGTTCAAACATCGCGACCGGTTCCGCACCAGCCACGACGAGATGTTCACCTCCCGCGAAGATGAACGGTCGGATCGCTACGAGCAGGAAAGCGCTCAGCACCTGCGGCAGCGCCAGATCGGTCGGATCCTCTCCCGGCTTGACGAGCGGGAGCAGAAAATTATCATTAGCCGCTTCGGCCTGGATCATCGCCAGGAACCGCTGACGCTCAAAGAGGTGGGCCACGAAATGGGGGTCACCAAGGAGCGGGTGCGGCAGATCGAAGCTCGAGCGCTGAATAAACTGCGACTCGCCGCTCAAGAAGAACGCATTGAGCTGCCGGATTGAGCCCATCCGGGCAGCCAGATCAGTGGCACCCCGAGACAGGGGATCTAGCTTGCAGGGGAGGTCTTTCTTCGCTGGCCGACGTGACACTGGCACGATGCACGCGGTGCGCCGCGCCGCGCGCAGTTCGCGGTACAGTCCCTGACAGGATGGGAAACCGACCCATCCATCCCCGCAGTGGGGTACGGCCTGCGACCGGCCGGTCCAGGCCTGACGCTGTCGGTGCAGCCAGACGCGTTTTTTGCACCGTCCGTATTGCGTGATAACCGGTCTTCGTTATATTTACTGGTTTTCACAGGATGGATATCCGCAGGCCAGCGTAGCTCAATTGGCAGAGCAGTTGATTTGTAATCAACAGGTTGTGGGTTCAAGTCCCTCCGCTGGCTTCGTGCCGCGCGGAGATGTCTGACCACTCTGGACGTGGTAGGGTGGCGTGCGCAACCTGACTGCAGATACAAGGTAGCAGCATTCCGGGGGGTTTCCCGAGCGGTCAAAGGGGTCAGACTGTAAATCTGATGGCGATGCCTTCGTAGGTTCGAATCCTACACCCCCCATTTGCAGAGCGCTGCTGGGCGCGGCGGAACATCGGCGACAGCGTCAGCGGCGGACAGCCTTTTGATGCGGGAGTAACGCGGGAATTTTGATGCGGGAGTGGTGATTCGGGCGGGAGTCTGGTGGGTGAGAGGTTTGGTGGGTGTGAGGTTCAGCGCCGGGAGCGTTGAAGGATGTGCCTGGGGAACGCGGGTGTAGCTCAATGGTAGAGCGTCAGCCTTCCAAGCTGAACACGAGGGTTCGATTCCCTTCACCCGCTCTGATCGGTTGCTGCTGTAGCTCAGTCGGTAGAGCGCGTCCTTGGTAAGGACGAGGTCAAGGGTTCAAATCCCCTCAGCAGCTCTTGGCAGGTGCAGGGGCCTGCAGAAAACGATTTCTGCTGATGGTGATGGACTGTGTTGTATTTGGGTACGTCGACAAACGCATACGTAAACTAGGTGTGGAAAGCAATGGCCAAGGATACATTCAAACGAGACAAGCCGCACGTCAACGTTGGTACGATCGGTCACATTGACCATGGCAAGACGACTTTGACCGGCGCCATCCTGGCGGTGCAGGCTGCCAAGGGGCTGGCGACCTTCAAGTCGTACGCCGACATCGCCAAGGGGGGTACGGTGCGTGACGCGTCCAAGACGGTGACGATCGCCGTAGCCCACGTAGAGTACCAGACCGACAAGCGGCACTACGCCCACATTGACTGCCCGGGTCACGCGGACTTCATCAAGAACATGATCACCGGGGCGGCCCAGATGGACGGTGCGATCCTCGTCGTGTCGGCTGCCGACGGCCCCATGCCGCAGACCAAAGAGCACGTGCTGCTGGCCCGCCAGGTGGACGTGCCCGCCATCGTGGTCTTCCTGAACAAGATCGACCTGGTGGACGATGCCGAGCTGCTGGACCTGGTCGAGATCGAGGTCCGCGAACTGCTCGACAAGTACGGTTTCCCGGGGGACGAGATTCCCATCATCCGCGGCGACAGTTTGAGCGCCTACAAGACTCCGGACGACCCGGCCGCGAACAAGTGCATTGGCGAGCTGATGGACGCCATCGACGCGTACATCCCGGAACCGGAGCGTGTGACCGACAAGCCGTTCCTGATGGCGATCGAAGACGTGTTCTCGATCGAAGGCCGCGGGACGGTGGCGACGGGACGTATCGAGCAGGGGGTGGTGAAAGTGGGCGACGAAGTGGAGATCGTCGGGCTCAGCGCCGCGAGCCGCAAGACGACCTGCACGGGCGTGGAAATGTTCCGCAAGCTGCTCGACGAAGGGCGGGCTGGCGATAACGTGGGCTGCCTGCTGCGGGGCATCAAGCGCGACGAGATCGAACGCGGCCAGGTGCTGGCGAAGCCCGGCTCCATCACGCCGCACACAGAATTCGAAGCCGAAGTCTACTGCCTGTCGAAGGACGAAGGGGGCCGGCACACGCCGTTCTTCAGCGGCTACCGCCCGCAGTTCTACTTCCGCACCACCGACGTGACTGGCACCGCCAACCTGGTGGAAGCGGAAATGTGCATGCCCGGCGATAACGTCCGGCTGCAGATCGAACTGCACAAGCCCATCGCCATGGACGACGGCGTCCGCTTCGCGATTCGCGAGGGCGGCCGTACCGTCGGGTCCGGCGTCGTCACGAAGGTGATCAAGTAAGGCGGTTCACTGCGGCACGAGGACTATGCAGGGGTGTAGCTCAATTGGCAGAGCGTTGGTCTCCAAAACCAAAGGTTGCGAGTTCGATTCCCGCCGCCCCTGCCATTTTTTGTCGTCCGGAAGAATGTGGATTACCCGATGGGAAATGACAGCAAGTCGCTTTGGGCCGTCTGGCTGCAGGAGCTCTTCCGCCTCGACGTGTACAAGAAGAGCCAGGGGCGCGTCGCCCGCCAGGTGACCTGTGCCGTCATCTGGCTCTCAGCGCTGATTCTCGCCTGGCGGATCTGGACGCTGCTCGGGACTGGCTCGCAGTGGCGGTACCCGCTCTCCGGCCTGACGTTGCTGGCCGGCTTGTGGATCGGTTACCGCCTGGTGAACGTCTCGCAATTTGCCGATTTCCTGATCGCGGTGGAAGCCGAAATGAACAAGGTCTCGTGGCCGTCGCGAGCCGAGTTAGTGCGCAGCTCCGCAGTGGTGATCTTCGTCATCTTCCTGCTGGCAGCCGTGCTGTTCGGATATGACCTGGTCTGGCAACAGTTGTTCGTGTTGATCGGAGTGCGGCCCGGCTGAGCAGGCTCAGCCCACGCGGACCTCTCCAGTCGGTGATGCGTCAAGTTGACAGCTGCAATGACCCAGAACGCGAGGGTGTAAAGGTGGCAGGTGACCCGGATAGCCGTGATGAACTGGCCTCCGAACCCGTGCGCGATGAACGGGCCCCCGGCGACGCTCGGTCCGACGCGGCAGCCCTGCCGACCGACCAGACGCCAGAGACGCCAGAGACGAAAGACCCCGCGACCGAGCATGCGGCGGCCGACCCAGGCCTGACAGCCCCGGACTCCGACACGGCCGAAGACCGCGCGGCAGACGAGAA
>DAISIS010000324.1:0-6530 GCA_036821925.1 Pirellulaceae bacterium | reverse complement strand
CCGGATGCGCATGGGTCACAACAGCCTTGCGCACCGACTCCGGCGCGATCCCGAGTGCTGCCAGCTGGCGGCATACAATCGGCCCGACGGCGCTGATCCCCCCCTCGATAACCGCCGCCTCGCGCTGGCCGCGCACCAGATAGACCGGGTAGGCGGTGGTGCCGAGCATCCACACGTCTCCCCCCACTTCCACGGGTGGATTCTGAATCAGCATGCCGATCTCCCTTGCTCTGCGGTTTCCCGGGCAAAAAGCGCCGCGCCCAGTGCCCCGACGAACTGCGCCTCCGGTGGAACGCAGACCGGACAGCCAAACGCCTCTTCCGCGACCGTCGCCAAGACGGGATTGTACGCCACCACACCACCGGTCATGACCAACGTGCCGTCGATGGCGTCCATCTCCACCACCCGCTTTACCACCGAGCGGAACGCACCCTTGACAATGTCTTCGATGCGCTCGCCCACGCGGATCTTCTCCAGCACTTCTGTCGCCGCGAACACGGTGCAGTAGCTGCCCAGGGTGGTCTCTCTGGTCGAACGCGCGGCGAGACTGTTCAAGTCTGCGAGCGGAATATCCAGTCGATAGGCGATCTCTTCGAGGAAGGCGCCGGTGCCAGCCGCGCACTTGCGGTTCATCTTGAATCGCGTGCGGGCACCGGCCCCGTCGAGGTGGATGACCTTGCTGTCCTGCGCACCGAGGTCGATCACCGTCATGGCACAGCGGAAGTGGTGAAAAGCGCCCTTGCCGTGACAGGCGATCTCGGTCATCTTGCTCCCCGCCCAAGCCACGTTGTCGCGCCCGTAACCGGTCGCGAGCGACCGGCTGACCTGCGACTCGTTCAGCCCGGCGGCGTTCAGCGCTTCGTCGAGCAGACGACGCGCCGTCTGCGGGTAATCCACGCCCGAGCGTCGGACGGCCCGCGCCACCACGCTGCAGCCGCCGTCCACGATTACCAGTTTCGCCGCGGACGCGCCGATGTCGATGCCGCAGAAGTAACTCATGCCTGCAACAACTGCTCCACAAACGCCTCGATGTTCGTCCGCGTCTGCTCTTCCGAATACAGCCGCAGGTCGTTCAGATCGCCGTTGATCGCCAGGTGCGGTTTGCCCAGCTTCTTCTCCAGCCGCTGTGGCAGACCGTAGCGGCTGTTCGAGTTGTTGGGACAGGTTTTCGCATCGTGGTACAGAACGCCATCCACTTTGAAGCGGGCGACCATCTGCTCGATGTACATCTCCTTCCGGTCGTCGGAGCGGCAGATGAAAATGTCGCTGTACGCCCGCGCCATGCTGCGGAACGGATCGGCCGGATCGAGATCCTCGAAGATCCAGCTGTTGCAGTAGGTGGAGGCGACGACGCACACCTGCAGCTGCAGGAACTGAGTGCTGAGGCCGCTCAGCTTGCCCCAGATCGGCATGCCCTCCCAGTAGATACGCAGCCGTTCTCCTTCGACGGCCGCCATGCCGGTCGCCACGCGCTGCTCTAGCTCCGCCAGCAGCACCTGGTAATACGCAACCGCTTCGGGCAGCCCGCGCATGACCACCGCCGGGCCCATCTGCACGGTGCCATCGAAGAAGGTGATCGGCGCCGGCACGTGCGTGGCCGTTTCCAGCACCGCCTTCCAGAGGGTCGTGGTCCGCTTGGAGATGCCGACGACCTCCCGCAGACGGTCGATGTCCAGCGGCTTGCCCGCCACTTGTGTCAGCGCCGGAACGAGCGACTCGATCTGACCTGCCACGTAGTCGATCATGTCGCCATCGAGTTCGCCGATCGAACGTGGCGTATGGACGCCAACGCACGGCACGCCAAACTCCCGCCCGTAGAACTGGAACCAGTCCTTTACGTCGCGGCACTGATTGGTGTTGAACACCAGCACGTCCGGCCGGGGCGGCCCGGAGAGCTTCATCTTCTGCAAGGGGCTCTCCCCCTTGAGATACGACCCGATGTCGCTGGTGAGATAGGAGCAGATATCCGGAGAGAAGCCGCGCGCGTTGGCCAGCGGGATCAGGTCGGTCGCCATCCGTGCGGCGCCGAGCATGGCGCCGTGGTTCTCTGGAAAATAGACGTTGAAGCCCATCGCCCACAGCAGTTCGGCCGGCCCCACACTCGTGCACCACGCCGTCTTCTTTCCGTCCGCTGCCCCCCGCCCCAGATCGGCAAAGTAGTTCCCCATCACAGCGCGCAGCATCTTGGTCGCTTCCAGATCTTTGCGTTCGGCCGCTGGCATCGGACGATCCTTATACTTGTGCGGGAGATGCAGGCCGGCAGGCCGCCTGCCCCACGGTTTCACAACTTCAAGACATGGGGATCTGCCGCGGCTGCCCGGAGCAGATCGCACGGTGCATACCGCTCACCACAGGTTTCCGCCAATTCCTGCAGCTGGTCGAGCACGCGGTTCCACCCGACGTCGCAGCCGTACTTCAACACGCCACCGCGGAAATCGGCGAGCCCGGTCCCGAGCACCATCGCCACATCGATATCGGCCGGGCGTTCGACGATCCCCGCCTCCACCACGCGCAGCGCCTCGGCCACCATCCGCAGCACCAGCCGGCAGACAATCCCCTGACTCTCCAGGTTGGCCGGCGCGCCACCCCGCTGGCGGCGCGCGTGCGAGATGACCTCGGCAGCTACCTCACTGGCACGCGGCGTCCGGTCGCCACGTTCGTACCGGTACACACCCGCACCCGTCTTCTGGCCCAGGCAGCCGCGTTCCACCAGGCTCGGCACAATCGACGACAGCGGGCCGTGCTGGGGGTACGCCCCCTGCAGAACAGCATCCGTGTGTACCAGGATATCCAGCCCCGACATGTCGATCAACTCAAGCGGCCCCATCGCGAAACCGAAATCGACAATCGCCCGGTCGACGGCCGCCGGTTCGGCCCCTTCCTCCAGCAACCAGAAGGCCTCTTTCAGATAGGGCAGGAAGATCCGATTGACGACGAATCCTTCGCGGCTGCGGACCAGCACCGGCGTCTTGCCGAGCGTCTTAGCGAACTGCACCACGGTGGCGACCGTCGCGGCCGGTGTCGCCTCGCGGCGGATGATTTCCACCAGCGGCATGTGCTGCGCCGGATGAAAGAAGTGCATCCCCACCAGCCGCTCAGGATGCCGCATGCCCGCTGCCAGCCGGTCCAGGTCCAGCGTCGATGTGTTGGTCGCGATCAGCGTTTCCGCCGCGCACAGGTCCTCCAGCCGCGCCATTGCGGCACGCTTGACCTGCGCGTCCTCGAACACCGCTTCGATCACCAGCTGTGCGTCGGACAGCGCGTGGTCGTCTGTCGTAACCTCCAGCCGGCTCAGCCACAGCGCGGCTTGCGCCGCGGTGAGTTTTCCCTGGCGGACCCGGCCATCAAGCGAACGCCGGATCCTGTCTAGGGCGCGATCCAGCGCCGCTTGATCCGTATCACAACCGGTGACGCGGACGCCGGCGGCGAGCAGCGTCTGGGCAATGCCGGCCCCCATCGTGCCCAGCCCCAGCACGCCGGCGTGCGTGATGCGGCCGGCATCGGCTGCCGCCACCGCCGCGTGCTCACCCAGCGCCGCGACCCGGGCAGTTTGCCGCGTGGCAAAGAACAGATAGATCTTGTTCTGGGTGGCGCGCGTGGCCAGGCACGCGGCAAAGGCCAGCTGTTCGCAGCGCAGGCCCGCCGCGCACGACTGCTCGATACCCACCCGCAGCGCCTCGGCGATCCTGCCCGGCGCGATCACCATCTCCGGGCGTGAGTCGGCGACCAGCTGCCCCGCTCTGGCAAAGGCGGCCAGGTTAGCCGCGGCGTCCTGGATCTTGTCGACGCGCTGGCTGGTCGGGCACACCGGCCCCGCACAGCAGCTTGCCGCACAGGAAACGAGCATGTCCGGCGCACACACGGCGCTGACCAGCCCCAGTGCCAGCGCGCGTTCGGCATCGATCGTCTGGCCGCCGATGAGCATCTCGACCGCTGCGGCGGGGCCCACCAGCCGTGGCAGGCGCTGGGTGCCCCCCGCGCCGGGATTGATCCCCAGCCGCACCTCCGGCATGCTGAATCGGCTCCCCACGGCGGCGACCCGGAAATGACACGCCAGGGCCAGTTCCAGTCCGCTTCCCATCACATGGCCGGCCAGCGCCGCCGCCACCGGCTTGGGTGAGTCCTCGATCGCCTGGAACGCAGACTGAAAAAGCTGCGCGATGCGGATGGCCTCGGTGTCACTGTCAATCGCTCGAAACACAGCCAGGTCGGCACCCGCACTGAAATGCTCCGGGCCACCGGTAATCACCACCGCCCGCACCTGCGGATCGTCCGCCGCGCGGCGCAGCGCCGCGAGCAAATCGTCCAGCAACGCCTGGTTCAGCGCATTGACCGGCGGCGACTGCAGACAGACGATTGCCACACCATCCGACGCCGTGTATTCGATCATGCCGCACCCTGTATCCCGCGTCCGGCAACCGGGTTCTGATTGTCGTCTGCCGCCCAACCACCATATCGAGGCGCCGGCGCCAGAGTCAAGATGCCGCCTGGCGACTTGCCGTCGGTCTGTATCCTAACCAGGACGCTCCGGCCGCAGAAATGTGATACGATGGGGGGCAGACAAGGAGCGTAGCGATGCAACAGCACAGTCGCTGGCGGGCAGTCTGCCTGCTGCTGGTGTCCCTGGCCGCCGCCGTGCCGGCAGGCAGCGGCCTCATGGTGGGCGCGGAGTGCCGTGGGGCCGGCTGGGATGAACCCCAGCCCGTGGCCGTCGCGAATACGCGTCAGAAGCTGGCCGCCGGCCAGCCCGTGACGGTCGTCTGCCTGGGCGACAGCGTCACGGGGATCTACTACCACACCGGGGACGCCGCGCCTATCCCGAAATGCTCCAGCTCGCGCTGCAGACCACGTATCCGCAGGCCCACGCGACCGTGCGGAACGCCGGCATCAGTGGCAACCGGACCGGAGACGGTTTGAAACGTCTCGCGCAGGACGTGCTGGAGCACCGGCCCGATCTGGTCACGGTAATGTTCGGCTTGAACGACTTGACCGTGCTGCCGCTGGCCGATTTTCGCGCGAACCTGGTCGAGCTGGTTCAGCGATGCCGCGCCGCGGGGGCGGAAGTGCTGCTCTGCACTCCCAACTCCGTTCTGGCAACGCCGGCCCGGCCCGTCCCCAAACTGGCCGAGTACTGTGCGGCGATCCGGCAGGTTGCCGCCGTGGAGCAGGTTCCACTGTGCGACGTTTACGCGACGTATGAAGCGATCCGCGCGCGCGACCCGCGCGCCTGGCGGCTGCTGCTAAGCGACGAGATCCACCCCAACATGGACGGCCACAAGCTCACCGCCGAGACGCTGAGCCAGACGATCACCGGTCAGTGCGTGTCGCTCCGCGAGATCGGTCCGCCGCGTCCGGCCCTGCCCAAGACGCGCTCACTGGTCGAGGCCGGCCAGCCCGTCCGGGTGCTGGCGATGGAACCGCTCGACCAGCTGACCGTTCCGGCATTCCACGCGGTGCTGCCCGGCGTGACGGTGGAAGTGCAGCGTTGGCCGACGGCCGACCAGTCACTCGCCCAGCTCGAAGAGGCCGCGAAGGGGGTGCGCAGCGCCCCGCCCGACCTCGTGCTGATCGCGGTACCCGCCGCGGTCACACCAGCGATCGATTCGGCCGCCGACACGTCCATCAGCGCGTACAGTTGGATCCTCAACTGGTCGCTCAGCTTTGGCCAGCAGGAATGGGACGTCGTCGCCGTCGCCCCCTCAGTGCTCACTGCCGATCTCAGCTCGTCGGATCAGGCCGCCGACGCATTCGCGTGCCACCTGATCCGCGCCCAGGACCTGAACCTCATCACCCGTCCGGCTAACGATCGCTCACCGCCGGGCCAGATCATCGAGAACTGGCTGCGTGCGCAATGGACGGCTGACGAGTGACTGGCCTCTGCCCGACATCAGGTCTCCTCGCAAGGAACGCGGACTGACTTGTCGGCGGCACTGACAGGCGAGCTGTTCATGCCACTTCAAACCCCTGGCGTTGTTCGCGCGCCAGGTACTGATTGGCCTCCTCGTCGCCCACAAAGGACTCGCGTGCCGGATCCCAGGTCAGTTGGCGATTCAGGCGGATGGAGATGTTGATCAGGTGGCACGTGCTGGCGGCGCGATGCTGGCTGACCACATCGGAGATCGGCGTATTCCCCGTCCTGACACAATCGAAGAAATTGGCCACGTGATTGGCGATGGGGCGGTAGTTGCCGGACAGTTCAAACTCCTCGTCGGACGCGCGTCTGGCGCGCTGCAGATTATCGTGCGGGTACAGCTGGTACGCAGTCTCTGGCAGCGGGTCGTCCTGGAGCTGCTCGACAGGCTTGCCGGACAGCACGCCACGGTTGACGAAGATGCGTCCCTGGTCCCCTTCAAACATGATGCCGGCGCGCCCGGTGTCCCGCACTTCGACGACAGTCCCGTCGGGATAGACCAGCGTGGCTTCGTAGTCGATCGGCACGTTGTATCCGTTGGGCACGGTGGGCAGTTTGCCCCGGCCATCGATCGTCACGGGGCCCGAGTGCTGCATGCCCATGGCCCACTGGGCGATGT
>DAISIS010000323.1:0-6559 GCA_036821925.1 Pirellulaceae bacterium | reverse complement strand
CGCATCGTGCAGGCCGACGGTGCCCAACGCGTAGCCGATGGCTACACCGTCCACGCCATGGTTTCCGCAGAGTCCCGGCGGCCCGTCCGTGCGCCCGACTGGGTCCTGCAGCTCCTGGAGACACCCTAGAGATGGAACGCCTGCTGTTGAGTGGGAACGAAGCGGTCGCGCGGGGCGCCCGGGATGTCGGCGTTGCCCGCGGAGTCGGCTATCCGGGCACCCCGTCGAGCGAGATTCTGGAGGTGTTCCATCAGCTGGGCGGCGCAGCGGCGTGGGCCCCCAACGAGAAGGTGGCCGCCGAAGTGGCGCTGGGCGTGGCGTTCGCCCAGGCCCGGGCGCTGGTCACGATGAAGCACGTCGGGCTGAACGTGGCGGCCGACGTGCTGTTTACGTCGGCCTACAGCGGGGTGGATGGAGCGCTGGTGTTCGCCGTCGCGGACGATCCGGGGCTGGCGTCGAGCCAGAACGAGCAGGATACGCGCCGCTACGCGGTCGCGGCTGGCGTGCCGCTGCTGGAACCGTCCGACTCCCAGGAGGCGTACGACTTCACTCGGTTGGCGTTTGAGCTGTCGGAGCGCTGGCACATGCCGGTGATCCTCCGCCTGACCACGCGCATTTGCCACTCCAGCACGGTCGTCTGCTGCGATGCGCCCCCGGTGCCGCTGCGCGCGCCGGTGTTCGTACGCAATATCCCGCAACGCGTGATGGTCCCCGGGCACGCGCGGGCGGCCCATCAGCGGCTGCGTCAGAAGCTGGCGGAGTTGGCCGCGTGGAACGAGGTCGCCGGGCCGAACCGGCGCTGGCCGGGATCACCGGAGCTGGGCATCATCGCGTCGGGCGTGGCGGTCCAGTACGCGCGCGAAGCGGCGCCGGACGCGGCGATCTTCCAGGTCGGCCTGAGCCACCCCCTCCCGATCCAGGCCATCCGCGACTTCGTGGCCTCCGTATCGCGCGCTGTGGTGATCGAAGAGAACGATCCCTGCATGGCCGATGCGATCCGGGCGGCCGGCCTGACGATCGACAGCGCGCCGGCCATGTATCGCCAGGGGGAACTGACGGTGGGGCGGGTGCGGCGGATCCTGGCGGGCGATGAGAGTGCGGAACCGGTGCCGGCTGGCCGCCGACCCCCGCAGCTCTGCCAGGGCTGTCCGCACCGGCGGGTCTTTGAGATCCTCAAGAAACTCAACTGCATCGTGGCGGGAGACATCGGCTGCTACACGCTTGCGGCGCTGCCGCCGCTGAGCGCCATGGACACGCAGATCTGCATGGGGGCCAGCATCGGCGTCGGACTCGGGCTCCGGCACGTGCTGCCCCGCGAGCAGGCCATGCGCGTGGTGAGCGTGATTGGGGACAGCACGTTCGTGCACAGCGGCCTGACCGGCCTGGCCGAGATGGCCTACAACGTCCCGGACACCGGGCACGTGCTGCTGATTCTGGACAACGCGACGACGGCCATGACCGGCCGCCAGCAGCATCCGGGGACCGGATACCGGCTGGACCAGACGCCCACCAATCAACTGGATTACGCCGCCGTGGCCCGGGCCATGCACATCGCGAATGTCGCCCAGTTTGACCCGGTTCGCGAGACGGAGGCGTTGGAGCAGGCGCTGGTCGACGCGCTGCAGAAGGCGGAGCTGACCGTGCTCGTGGCACGCCGCCCCTGCATCCTGATCCCCGCCCGCAAACCGTAGGCCGCGGCGGGCCGGGCCGGCGCCGCCCCGACCCCGCGCACGCCGCCGCCCGGCCGTCCCGGAGCACTGACAAAGGAACCCGCATGATGATCGACTCGGTCACCAACTTCCGCATCGTCGGGCTGGGCGGCATGGGCGTGCTCACGGCGTCCCAGATCGTGGCCCAGGTCTTCTTCCGCCAGGGGTGCGCGGTCAAGATGGCGGAGGTGCACGGGATGAGTCAGCGCGGCGCATCGGTGTGCAGCGATGTGCGGGTGGGGCCGCAGGTGTGGAGCCCGACGATCCCGGCCGGGGAAGTGGACTATCTCGTCCTGCTCGACCCGCACGAGCGGCCGCTGTATGAAGCGGAACTCCGCCCCCAGGCCGTGGTGCTGGAGCCGGCGATGATCGACTTGGCCAGACTGCCGCACAGCCGTGCGTTGAACGTCGCCATGCTCGGTGTGTTGAGCCGACATTTTCAGATACCTGGTGCAGCCTGGCTGGAGGTGATTCGCGAGGCGCTTCCGCCGCGACTGCACGCCGCCAACGAAGCCGCTTTCCTCGCCGGCTGCGACAGCCCGTAACGGAACCCACGCATGGACCCAGAAATCCATCCGGAGAGTGCTGCGGATTACCTTGATCCCGACCAGCTGCGCGCGCTGCAATTGCAGCGTCTGCGCGCGATCGTCGAACGCTGCTTCACCCGCGTCGCCGTGTTCCGCCAGCGGATGCAGCAGCGCGGCATGGGGCCGGCTGACGTGCAGTCGCTCGACGACGTCGCCCAGCTCCCTTTCATGCAGAAGACAGATCTGCGCGATCACTATCCCTACGGGCTGTTCGCCGTGCCCATGAAAGACGTGGTGCGCCTGCACGCGTCGAGCGGCACGACCGGCAAGCCCATCGTCGTGGGCTACACCCGGGACGACATCGACCTCTGGAGCAGCCTCATGCTGCGCTGCTTCGTCGCGACCGGCATCCATGCCGGGGACGTCCTGCAGAATGCCTTCGGCTACGGGCTGTTCACGGGCGGACTCGGAGCGCACTACGGCGCCGAACGGCTGGGGGCCACCGTGATCCCGATCTCCGGCGGCAACACCCGGCGGCAGATCATGGTCATGAAAGACTTCGGCGTCACCGCCATCTGCTGTACCCCCAGTTACTTCGTACACCTGATCGAGCAGGTCCACGGGAATGGCCTGCGGTTCGCAGAACTCGGACTCAAGATCGGCATCTTCGGCGCGGAACCGTGGACGGAAGGCATGCGGACCCATATCCAGCGCGAGTCCGGCATCCGGGCCTACGATATCTATGGCCTGTCCGAAATCCTGGGCCCCGGCGTCGCGGTCGAATGCTCCCAGCAGGCAGGACTCCACATGTTCGAGGATCAGTTCCTGATGGAGATCGTCGATCCGCAGACCGACCAGGTGCTGCCCGATGGCCAGGTGGGCGAACTGGTGATTACCACCCTCACCAAACAGGCCTTCCCCATGATCCGCTACCGCACCCACGACCTCACCGCCATCATCCCGCAGCGGTGCGCATGCGGCCGGACCCTCCGCCGCATTCGCCGCATCCAGTCGCGCAGCGATGATATGCTGATCATCCGCGGTGTCAACGTCTTCCCCTCCCAGATTGAAGCCGCGCTGCTGTCGGTCATGACCTCCTCGCCGCACTACCAGATCGTCCTCTCCCGCCACGGCGGACTGGATCAGATCGCCGTGGAACTGGAAGTGACGGAGGGAATGTTCGGCGACCGCATCAGCCAGCTGGAAGTCATTCAGACACGTCTGGCTCACGCCATTGAACAGACCATCGGACTGCGCGTGCCGGTGCGGCTCGTCGAGCCGCACACGATCGCACGCAGCGAAGGCAAGGCCATCCGGGTCATCGATCAGCGTGGCAAGAAAGAGGAGGTCTCATGAAACTCACACAGCTCTCCGTGTTCCTGGAAAACCGCCCTGGACATCTGAGCCACGTCTGCGGTGTCCTGGCGGCAGCCCACCTCAATATCGCGGCGCTGGCGATGGCCGACACCCGCGAGTTCGGCATCCTGCGCCTGATCCTCCGCCAGTGGAAGCAGGCCCGGGAGGCCCTGGAAGCGGCCGGCTTCGTCGTCAACACCACCGACGTGATGGCGCTGGAGGTGCCCGATCGGCCGGGCGGACTCGAGTCCATACTCACACGGGCGGACGCGGTGGGACTGAGTGTCGAATACATGTACGCCTTCGCCATCAAACAGGGGGAGAACGCCCGGATCGTGATCCGCTTCGATGACATGCAGCGCGCCGTCGAAGTCCTCGAGTCGACCGGGATCAGCTTCCTGCGGGCCGCTGATTTCTACCAGCAGTAGCCGGCTCCCGTGGCCCGACTCGGACGGCCGCGTTGCCTGCCTTCTCTGCATTGCCCAGCCTGCGCCCCCCGTTCCGGCCGCCGCAAGCAGTCCGATTGTATCGAACGAATTGGTTACAGTGACTGTACCGGATATGCCGATTCTTCCCACCGAGTGGACTCTACGAGCAGTAGCGGCAGGCGCGTCCTTCATCGGCGCTTGGCATGTAGGGGGAAGGCATTACGATGGTGGCGGAACGCAGCACAACCGAAGGCAGGCGACTGAGCCTGATTCTGATTCCAGCGTTGAGCGCACTATGCATCGCGAGTGTAATGGCCGCGTGTTGCGATCGCGGGATGGCCGAGGCACTGGGCGGCGGCAACAGCTCGGCATACCCCCTGGCGCATGCGGATGCGGAAACCGTTGGTCCGCAGCTGCAGGGGCTGTTGAACGACTACGGCGCGGAAGCCCAGGTGCTGTTTGACCGATCAAAGAATCAGCTGGTCGTCCAGGGTGCGGAGGCCTCGCGGCAGCTGGCCGGTCAGCTCATCGCCACGCTCGACAAGGCCCCGAATCAGCCGGCAGCGACGGCCGAGTTGGGGAAGGTGGCCGGCTACGCGATTGCCCCGGACCGCCTGGACGCGACGGCCGCAGCTCTCCAGCAGCGGTTTCCACCGTCGACCGGCGTGCGGGTAGCGCCGGATCGCCGCACGTCGCAGTTGGTCGTGATTGCGCCACCGTCCATGCAGGCGCAGGTGGCCGAATTCCTGCACGCTGATGCGGTGACGCCGGCAGCGGCCGGCGGGACACGCCTGGATCCCTATCGCCTGCAGAACATCTCCTGGCGGGATTTCGAGGCGAGCCTGGTACGCCTGTGGGGCAACGGCCTGGTGATCGCCCCGGACGCGTCGGGCCGGCTGGCCACGGTGCACCTGGCATCCGATCCGGCCCGGCAGGCCGTGCTGCAGATCGATCGCCAAACGCACGAGGTCCAGTTTCCGGGAGCCGCCGACGCCAGTCGATCATGGCGACAGGTGACGGCTGCCCTGGACCGCGCGCCGACGGCGCGCGGGATGACGACCCAGCTGGTGCCGCTGCACCGTGCCGACCCGGCCCAGATCCAGCAGGCTGTGTCGATGATCCGGGACGCCGCGTTACGAACGCAATCGGGCGAGACGCTGGCGGCGGTGCCGGTGTCTCAGCCGGGCAAACCGCGCAGCGCCGTCAATCTGGTCTCGATGATCTTCCAGGAAGCGCAGGAGGCTGCGCCCGCGGCACCGGAGGCGCCGGCGCAGGACGCACCGGCGGAGGAGGAAGAGGAACGAGAAGAGGAGATGCCGCCGGAGCAGACGCCGGGGGCCGAGCCGCAGCCGTCGCCGGAACAACCTCCCTTGCCGGGCGAATTGGGTGCGGGACAAGGCGCGGAATCCGAAGGACTGCTGGGCGATGTGCAGATCGAGTTCGTGCCGGAACTCGGCGTGGTGATTCTGCGCGGCAATCGGCGGGATGTGGAGAAGATCCAGAAGATCATTGCGGACATCGAAGAGAAGAGTGAAGCCACGCGTCCCGAAATCCAGCTGGTCACGCTCGAACACACCAACAGCGAGTCGATGACGACGCTGGTGACATCCATCTACTCGGAAGTCTATCAGCCGCGTCAGGGACCACTGACCATCACGGCGCTCGTCAAACCGAACGCCATTCTGATGATCGGCCGCCTGGAGAACATCGAGACGGCGGTGAACCTGATCGAGAAGCTCGTCCAGCCGGTGCCGCCGGAGAGCCAGATCAAGGTCTTCCGGCTGCTGCACATGTCGGCGGTCAACGCCGAGACGTACATCCGCAACTTCTACGGTGCGGCAGGGGGCGTGGCGGCCGGCGCGCAGCAGGCTCAGCAGGCCGCCCGCGGACTCTCGCCGCGCATCACCGTTATTGGCGACTACCGCAGCAACTCGCTGATCGTCCAGGCCAGTCCCCGCGACCTGCTCGAAGTGGGCAAACTGCTCGAAGAACTCGACGTGGCCAAGACCGAGGCCACCATCGAAGTCCGCGTGTTTCCGCTGAAGAACTCGGTGGCCTCCACCTTGACCCAGGTGCTGCAGGGCACACTGGCCATGCAGCAGATGCAGGGGGCGGCCGGCATGCAGGGCTTCCAGCCCACGCAGATGATGGCGCAGGGCCAGCAGCAGAGCGCCGTGTCGAAGAGCATCCAGATTGTCGGCATCGACCAGGAGGGCAACAAGATCATCGAATCGGGGCTGCTGAGCGACGTCACGGTGACGGCCGATGACAATTCGAACACAGTCGTCGTCAAGGCACCGACGGAGAGTATGGGACTGATCGCCGCGCTGATCGACCAGCTGGACAAGATCCCGGCGGCCGAATCGCTGATCAAGGTCTTCCAGATCAAGAACGGGGACGCGACCAATCTGACCGCCATGCTGCAGACGCTGTTCGGCCAGCAGGTGACGGCCGGCCAGGTCGGGGTATTCTCGCAGACGGTCGGACGGACCTTCGGCATGCAGGGGCCGCTGCAGCAGGTGAGCGCCGGTGAGAGTTC
>DAISIS010000322.1:1296-6579 GCA_036821925.1 Pirellulaceae bacterium | reverse complement strand
GGGCAAGCTGGCACAGCAAAAAGTGGCTCGTCGCCGGCAGAATCGGCGGCTTCCACATCGAACCCCGCGCCGCCGTATCGCACCTCCCCGTGCTCGGTGCGCGTTCTCGTGTCTCGTTCACGCGTGGTCAGAGCGGATACGAGCACGAGTACGAGCACCAGTGCGATGGGCTACTCTATCCGGAATCCAGGGAGCAACCGAGCTGGTAGAGCTCATCGGCATCGAGCCACCGGTCATTGGCCTCAAACAGGCTGCGGATGGCCGCTTTGTGGATCTTCATCTTCAGCCCGCCGGTGCCGATTGCGCCGTAACAGATTGTCCCGTCACGCTCGACCGCCTTATCGTGTGGCTCCACCCCGGGCAACCCTGCGGGCGGGACGGCGTTGAGGTCAATGGCGACCCGGGCGCGCACGTGGGAGCGCCAGAGCTCGGCGGGCACAAGTTCCACGCCGGCGGCACCGGCCGCCACGAGGATGTCGCACCCGTCGATTGCCCGGGTGGTCTCGTCGGATGTCGACGTGGCATACGGGACCAGTTGTGCGTCAGCGACCGCCTGCCGGATCTGAGTGCAAGTGGCGCTGGCCCGATCGAGCCGCCGCGACGCGACGCGGACCTGAGCGCCGGCGCCGGCGAGCAGCCGGGCAGCCCGCTGGCCCACCGGCCCGGTCCCGGCCAGCACAGTAGCTGTGGCCCCCGCGAGTTCCACGTGCCGACGGGCCACCAGCACGGCAGCCACCGCGGTCGTGTTTGCCCCGTTGGCATCGAACAGGACGGAAACGCGCATCGGACCGAAAAAACTGCGACGCACTTCTTGCAGCAGCGTCTCGCCTGTCGTGACATCGGACCCGCCGACGAAGATCGCCGTGTGATGCAGATCGGCCATGCCGCGCGTGAAGATGGCTCCGTGCACCAGTGCGCGCACGGAGCCCGCATCAACGGCGCGGTATTGCAGCAACTGATCCACTCCGGCATCGACCGCCACCACCGCATCAAAGACGCTGGCCTGGGCGTCGCCATCGAGCTGAATGAGTATCTTCGGCCTGGGCATCAATCAGAAACCCTTGAACGGATGCTGGGCTGTGTCCTTGCCCGCGACAACTTCGGCAGCGCTGGGCTTGCCGCTCATAGCGTTCTGGATGGCCAGTTTCGTGGCCTCATAGTTGTAGTCATAGATCTTCTTGTTGTCCTCGGCGGTCGGAGCGATGAAGACGCCGCACACGATGACCAGCTCCTCGCACTGTTCGCAGCGGATCACGCCGGCGGCAACCGAATCGGCGACAGCCTTGGCCACGGCCGCCTGAGCGGGGCCGAACATCTGGACCGCCTGCTTCATTCCCTTGATGGTCACCTTCGTGACCAGCACGGTGGCGGGCTTCACCGCCAGGTTCGGCGTGAGGACGGCCAACAGGTTGGTGTGCCCGGCGCTCTGCCGCGCCAACGCGTTGGCAAATGCGGCACCTACCGGCCCGTCCTTGGACCCGATCATCAGGTCAATGTGGGCAATCTCGTTCCCTTCGCCGGCCAACGCTTCACCGATGTACATGGACATGAACTGTTCTCCAAAACTAGAATTGTCCGGTTGCCAACTGAGCACCGCGTCCGGAGCGGCTGACAGCATTCTATCGTCATGGCAAGCGCAGCGGAGCGCGCCGACCGGTCAAGGTGGTGAGCGGTGGGGGCGGCCGCGGCGTCTGGCCCAAGCCGCGAACTTAGCAGACTGGCTGCCAAATGCAACCGCTCCTGGCGTGTCCCGCCGGGAAACGCCCGACGGCGGCCCGCGCGCGGGTCGCGGGGCCGTGCCGCAGCATGTGTCGAGGGGTTATGTCCGAGCACCTGTTCATCGCCGGAGGAAGCGTACGTGCGGCGGCCCAGTCGGCCCTCCGCGCCGGATTTCGCGTCACGGCAGCTGATCGGTTCTGCGATCGGGACCTGACCGACTCGTGTGAGGCGGTCCTGGTGTCCGACTATCCGGCGGGCATCCTGCCGCTCGCCCGGCAGCTCGCGCCCACCGCGTGGCTCTACACGGGTGGCCTGGAGAACGAGCCGGATCTAGTTGACACCGTCTCGCACCGCCACCGCCTGCTGGGCCTGCCCGGGTCGGTGCTGCGGCAACTCCGCGACCCGTGGCAGCTCAGCGACGTGCTGGCGCGGGCTGGGCTGCGGTTCCCCCGTCCCGTGCATCGGCCGCCGCGTGGCGTCGCCGGGCGGTGGCTCGTCAAGCCGGTGCACAGTTGCGGCGGCGCGCGCATCCGGTGGTTTGATCCGCGGCGTGACCTGGGGGCCATTGCGCCGTGCAGCGCGCCGGGTCCCGGGCCGGCGGCCAGCCGCGGTGGCGGCGTGACATACTGCCAGCCGTGGATCCGCGGACCCGCATATGGCGTCATCTTCCTGGCCGCGCACGGCTCAGCCACCCTGCTCGGCGTGACCCGCCAGCTGGTCGGCTGCCTCTGGGCGGGCGCGGGTGGTTTTCACTATGTCGGGTCGATCGGCCCCATCGCTTGCGACGCGCTGACCTTGCGCGCGCTGCAGCGCATCGGAGACTGCCTGGCGGCGGCGTTCCCACTGTGCGGGCTCGTGGGCGTCGACACGATCTTCGCCGGCACGGAGATCTGGACCATCGAAGTGAATCCGCGATACACCGCAGCGGTGGAGGTGCTGGAACGCGCCACGGGAGTGGCGGCCATCGGGCAGCATTGGGACGCCTGCCAAAGTGGTCGGTTGCCCTCCCGGACTGCGGGCCCAGCGGCGCCGATGTACGGCAAGGCCGTGGTGTATGCCCTGAGAGAATGTACGATCGGCGCGGCGTTCTACGAGCGCCTGGAAGCTGCCCGGGGCTCCTGGGACGACGACGCCTTTGCCGACCTCCCGCCACTCGGTACCGTGCTGCACGCCGGGCAGCCGATCCTGACAGTCTTCGCACAGGGGGGCGACGCGCGCGCTGTCCATCGTCGCCTGCGGCGTCTGGCACGGACCGTACACGCGTGGTGTGACCGGTAGCGGCTCGTGGGCAGATCCGACCCTGCCGCGAGGCACGCAGCGTCCGGGGCGCCGGCGGCGTCCGTCTCCAGTTCGTCAGCGCACCAGCCAGGCCGGCGAGTAGATGTAATGCCCCACCCCCGACTCGCCCGGCGCCCCGACTACTCCAGACGTGACGATCGTGGCCGGTTGGATGATGACCCGTTTCTTGCTCACGCTGCCGGTCAGCTTCACCTCCAGAATCCGCACCCCGACGAAATCCACAATGGTATAGGTCGCGTTGTTGCCGTTCCCCGTGACGTCACGAAAGACCGGCAGGACCTTGGGTTCTCCGATGATCGAGGCCAGTTCGTCCTTGACCCCGGCGCTGATGCCCGTATCGCCGTTGAGGTACAACATCCCCGTCTCCGGGTCGAGGACCAACTCACCACCGAGGTGTTCCAGGTCCCCGTCCGAGACCCCGTTGGTGATCTGGCGTGCGATATCCGCGGTGCTGTTGTTGCTGGCGCCGATGTCGACTGTGCCACGGTTGCCCGGCGAACCGGTCCCCTGCGGATACAGATTCACTTCGCTCGCGCCGTCCGCCCCGGACACAACCGCTTCGCTGGCCGGATCCCACTTCCAGTGGTCATCTCCGTCCCCGGCGAGCATGTCCAGACAGGTGTCTTCGTCCAGCGCAAACGGGAGCATTCCGATCGGCTTGCCGTTGGGCGGGGTGCGGAACCCCCAGATGTTGGTCAGCAGGGCGGCGGTGGCCTCGGCCTCCAGCCGCGCCTCGCGCTGCCCGAGCACACGGGCGAAGAACAGGGGGACCGCTCCGTTGGCCTCCTGCGACCGGCGCACACGCACGGTCACGGCGTTGGGTGGATCGCTGCTGCCGACAATCAGCGGGCAGGCCCGATCGGACGGATTGTCGAGGTACCCGATCTGCACATCCTCGTCGAGCAGGGTCGGGTTCTCGCACAGCACCGGGTTGAGTCGGGCGAACTGGTCGGCAGTCTGCCGCGCGCTGAGCGCCATGGCCATGGCATCCGATTGGCCGGTGGGCGCCGCATGATCCACGAGTTCCCAGCAGGCGGCCAGGGCAGCCGCATCCGCCGATCGCTGCAGCTGCTGCCGCGTAACGCACAAATAGCCCACGTCGACGCTGAAGGCGACCAACGCCATCAGGCCGACCATCAGGAACATCGTGAGCACGATGATGTTCCCTTTCCGCTTGTCGCGGCATGACCGTCTGGACATGATTCTCTTCCGAATATCGTATGGAATCGGCTGGTTGAAGCCGAGTGCCGGGCACAACCATCACGCGCGCCGACGACTCACGGGGCTCCCGGCGTTGCTTCATGCACCACGCGCGGCGTGGTATCCACCTGCACCGTGCCGTCCGAGAAGATATAGCGCACGCTCTTGAGCGTGAGCTTGTCGACACAGCTGGAGGCGAACGTCACGCCCGAGTGCTGCACCGAGACGGCTGGGTTGTAGTAGTTGAGGTTGGCCAGGGGCACGGGCACGGCGGCTCTGAGGCTGCCCGACGCGCCGAAGCTGCCCCACGTGACCGAGCTGCCGCCGACGACTTCGAACACGACCAGGCCATGCTGCAGCGACATGGCCTGCGTCCAGCGCACCGTTTCACCTGCCGTGGCCATGGCGTGCGTGTCGGAGGCCGTCTTGGTGACCAGTCGCTCCTCCATGTGCCACACCTGCATGTTCAGACCGCCAGCGACATAGTCCGGGTCGCTGCGGTGGTTGATTTCAAAGGTCATGTACAGCCATTCCAGTCGCGGAAACGGCGTCAGGGCGCATGTGACCTGAGGACTGTTCCTGGCCAGATCGGGCGTGGCCACCACCAGCTCCCAGTCTTCCTCCACACGCACAATGTCGGCACTGAAGGCCGAAGAAAGCAAACCCAGACTCAGGAGAGCTGCAAGCGAACCGACCGCCAGCGCGCGGCGGCGACCCTGACACGGGGAGAAAACGAACATGGTATACGCCTCACAACTACAGGACAGGATTTCCAGGATGCGGCTGGGCGCAAGGCCAAGACAGGATAAGTGACCGCTTGCGGGTTCGCGCACACGTGACGTGCCAACTCGACAGCATGCCATCACACGCATGGTCATGCTCCGCCAACCCACTGCAAACGTAGGTCACACCGACCCGGCTGTCAAAGATGCCGGGCGCCTCGCCGCGCGCTGGCGATCCCTTTCCATCCATTCCGGCAAGAACCGGCCGCGGGCCGATCGCCGGGTGAGGCGTTGCACCGCTTCTGCACGGCCAGTGGCGTGTTGGCTGGTCCCGAATCTCGAG
>DAISIS010000322.1:0-1196 GCA_036821925.1 Pirellulaceae bacterium | reverse complement strand
GCGTTGCACCGCTTCTGCACGGCCAGTGGCGTGTTGGCTGGTCCCGAATCTCGAGCCAGAGTCAAACGGCATCAGACGCCGCTGAACGCGCTGAACCCGCCATCCACTGGAATGATAGCGCCCGAGACGAAGGCAGCCGCATCGCTGACCAGCCACAAGAGCGTGCCCAGCAGATCGTCGGGCGTGCCGTAACGGTTGGCGGGCGTGTGCGTGAGAATCGTCTGACCGCGCGCGGTCGGCTGCCGCGTGTTTCTGTCGACCAGCAGAAATTCGTTCTGCGCTGTCAGAAAGAACCCGGGCGCGATGGCATTGACGCGAATGTGCGGGCTGTACTGCTGAGCCAGGTGCACGGCCAGCCACTGGGTGAAATTGGCGATCGCAGCCTTGGCCGCGGCGTAGGCCACGACGCGCGTCAGCGGGCGGATGCCCGCCATCGACGCCATGTTGATGACGACCCCTTGCTGCCGCGCCACCATGTCGGGCACAAACACCTGGCAGGGGAGGATCGTGCCAAGGCAGTTCAAGTTGAAGACCCACTGGATAGCGTCGGCCGGGATGTCGAAGAACGACTGGTCCGCGCTGGCCGTCGCGTCCGGCTTGTTGCCCCCGGCGCCGTTGATCAGGATGTCGACGGGCCCCAGTTCAGCATGGATCTGCCGCGCCGCCTCCACCAGACTCTCCCGGCTCAACACGCTGCCCGACACGGCCATGGCCCGGCCGCCACCGGCCCGGATGCGATCTGCCACCTGTTGCGCGGCTTCGGCCGAGAGATCCAGCACGGCCACGGCCGCGCCGTGCTGAGCCAGCGCGACGCTCATCGCTCCGCACAGCACGCCCCCGCCACCGGTCACCACCACCACCTTGCCTGCCAGATCCGGCATCTCTCACCACTCCTGTTCAGGTCCGCCTTCAGGACTCGTCCACCTCATCCGCCGCCCCGTCCGGGTCCAGCAGATCGGGGCGCCACTTGCGTCCGGCCATCTGCGGCTCAAAATCGGGGCGGCCGGCCAACTCCGCAATCGCCTTCACGCACTGGACCAGCAGGTGCCGCACCAGCTGGCTGTCCTTCTCCCGTCCGTAGTACGGCGACAGATCGATCGGCTGGCCATACCGCACGCGGGCCCGAGCGCGCATCAGAAACGGGCTCCACGCCTTGCCGCGATACGGCGCCCCCTCAATGTAGCACGGAATGATCG
>DAISIS010000321.1:0-6633 GCA_036821925.1 Pirellulaceae bacterium | reverse complement strand
GATCAGTTCACAGACGATGTGCGCGCGGCCAGCCAGGTGGGCACGCCACCCGAAGATCGCCGCACGCCCGGTTCGCCCAGCGCGCCCGGTTCGCCCAGCACGCCCGCGGGAGGCGACCGATCGAGCGCCCCGGCGGGCAACGCCGCGCTGGTGGGGGGAACCGATTGGCTGATGCTGGAAGTGGTGCAGGCGTCCAATCCGTGGCAGGATCAGGCGACGGAGTCGACACCGCAGGACGGATCGCTGGCGCAGGACCAGAGCGTGCTCGCCGCTCCGGAGTGCCGGCGCGTGGTGTACACCTTTGCCCCACCGGAATCCGACACGGACAGCAGCCTCTCATCAGCTGTGGCCGAGATGGCGGCTGAGGACGACACAGAACTCGTTGCCGGTGAAGACACGACGGAACAGCCGTTTGCCGGACTGCTGCGGCTGGCTGTGGCCCGGGAAGCGCCGCTGGTGTCGTCGGCCGGCACGGGATCGGGTGCACAGAGTGCGACGCGTGACGAGGCCTTTCGCATCCGCGCAGGGGTTGTGGGGGGCGGCGACACCAGCTCACCGCCGGTGGAGACCGACGCGTCGATCGCCGAGACGTCGTGGGGTTCCGACGCGGATGCCGATCCGCTGGCGGGGATCCTGGGACGCGACGAGGTGCCCGAAGTCGTATCGTTCGAGCTGCGCTACTACGACGGGTCGAGCTGGCAGAGCAGCTGGGACAGCAGCCGGGAGGGACGTCTGCCGGTGGCGGTGGAAATGCGTTTCGAACTGCAGGTGTCCGAGCCGGACATCGAGCAGCCGGCATCCGATGACGACACCGAGCTGGTGGATGATACGCGGCCGGTGGACGCGGCCGACACGTCCGTGTCCGGCGAGCCATCGGTGACGGCCGCTGCGACGGATTATTCGTCCCTCTCGGCAACGGGCGAACCGGCTGAGACTCCCTACTATCGCTGTGTGGTATTCCTGCAGGCGGCCGAGAAACCGTGACTACTTCCTGTGACATCGTGCGGCTGGCCGACGCGAGGGGCCCGGTGGGTGCCTCGGACGCTGCCAGTGCCAATCGCATCCGGTCGGCCCCGCGGGCCCGCCGGCGGCGAGTCGCGCGCCGCGGTCGGCGCGGGTTTGTGATCGTGGTGGTCACGGTGGTGATTCTGCTGGTCTCATTGGCCGCCTACGGCTTTCTGAGTCTGATGCAGGTCGAGAATCAAGCGGCGCGGGCGCGCGGCGATCAGATCCAGGCGGAAGCGGTGGCCATGTCGGGGCGCGAGTACCTGGCTGCCATACTGGAACTGCCCCGCAGCGCGCGGCCGCAGGGGGTGGAGGATGACGACGCGATCGACGTCCTGGGTGACCTGCTGATCGACGGTGAGGCGGACCGTGCGGACCGCGACGAGCGGCAGGGACGCTGCGCCGTGCTGGCGCCTGCCGTGGGCGAGATGGCCACCCGCTCCTGGCGCTGTGGCTACGAGAACGAGTCGGCGAAGCTGCACCTGGGGATGCTGCTCGAGTGGGATCGCCAGCAGCCGGGTGCGGGACGCCGCGCGCTGCTGTGCCTGGACGACATGGACGAGTCGACTGCCGACGCCATTCTCGACTGGGTCGACGCCGACGACGCACCACGCGAACTCGGCGCCGAAGCGAGCTACTATTCCAGCCTCGACTATCCGGTACGTCCACGCAACGCGGTGCCCCCCTCGCTCGACGAACTGCTGCTGGTGCGCGGCGTGACGCGCGGCAAGTTGTTCGGGCTCGACTGGAATGCGAGTTTTGACATCGAGGACTGGGAGGCCGACCTGGACTCCGCCGGGTCGGCGCCTGGCAGCGCGCCGGTGCGCAGCGCCGGCGCGGGTGGTGACGCGCAGCTTCCCTGGTGCCGCTGTCTGACCGTCTGCAGCGCCGAGCGGGACGAGAGCTATGAAGGCGAGCCCCGCATCGTGCTTAACCAGACCGATCTCGGGGCGCTGCATCAACAGCTGGCGGCGGTGCTGGAACCGAGCTGGGCGAACTTCGTCGTGGCCTATCGCCAGTACGGTCCGTATACGGGCGCGGAAACGGGGGAGGCAGCGGATGCGCTCCCCCTCGACCTCGCGCCGCCGCCGCAGCACAACATCGCGTCTCCGCTGGAACTGGTGGCCGCGCGTGTGGCGATCCCCACGGGGGAACAGGACAAGCAGAAGGTCTATGCGAGCCCCTTCGGCGACGACCCGGCGCAGCTGCGCGAGAGCCTGCCGAAACTGATGGATCGCGTCACGGCGTACGCGGGGACGCCGATCGTCGGGCGCGTGAATGTCAACCTGGCCCCCCGCGCCGTGCTGGCGGCCATCCCCGGATTCGACAACGCATTGGCGGAACGCGTGATCTCCACGCGCGCCCTGGTGGGCTCGGACGACGCGGCGCGGCAGCACGCCGCGTGGCTGTTGACCGAAGGGGTGGTGGAGCGGCAGCGGATGCAGGAGCTTGACCCGTGGGTCACAGCCGGCGGGGACGTCGGACGTGCTCAGATTATCGGTTATTACGACCTGCGGAGCCCGTTTGCGCGGTTTGAGACGGCCGTTGATGGTACCGTCAGACCGGCTCGCCAAGTATACTACAAGGACCTGCGCCCGTTGGGTCGGGGAGTGCTGGGGGACGTGATCAACGTCACGAAAAGACCATGATTAAGACACCGTTCCGGAAACCGGTTCTGGCGGTCCAGTGGGACGCGTCGAGGATCGACTACCTGCTGGCCGAGCGGCAGGGTGGCCGAGTCACCATCGCCGCGGTCGGTACCATCGAGCGACCGGGGGAGGGAGAGGGAGAGTCCCCGGGGGAGTCCCCCTCGCCGGGCGAGCTGTTGCGGGACGAACTGCAGCGCCTGCGCGTGCGGCGTCCGGAGGTGATCGTCGCGCTGGGACGCAGTCATGTCGATGTCATCCCGCTCCAGTTGCCGCCAGCCGGTGACGCCGAGCTGCCTACACTGGTCACGAACCAGGTCGTGCGTGATGCGGGCGATATCCTGGAGACCGGCGTCATCGACTACGTGGCGCTCGACACGGCCGAGGGTCAGCCACGGGAGGTCTTCGCCTTTGCCGTCGATGGCGGAACGATGGAGCACGTGCGCGGTGAAACGGCCAAGGCCGGGTTGACTCCCGCGGCCGTCGTCTATCGACCGCTGTGCTCGGTCACCCTGCTCCAGCGACTGGTGCCGCAATCACGCCGCACCATGCTCCTGATTACGCTGCACGACCGGGAAGCCGACCTGTCGATCGTGCGCAACGGCCGCCTGCTCTATACGCGGACGGCACGCCTGGTGGAAACCCACAACCTGGGCGACATCGCCGCCCAGCTGGCCGTCGAAGTGCGGCGATCGCTGGCCGCTGCCTCGCTCACGGCCGATCCCGAGGATCAGCACCTCTACGTGTTCGGAGACTGGGACCACTCCGAGCAGCTGGTGGAGGATCTGGCGGACGATCTGGCGCTGCCCGCGTCTCTGCTCGACCCGTTGCGCAGCGAGAGCGTGACCGGCGCGCGACCGGCCAACGTGGCCCGCCTGTCGCCGCTGGTCGGGATGGTCCACGAGCACTTCAGTCGCACGCACCTGCTCGACTTCCTGCATCCGAAGAAACCGCCCGCACCCCCCAATTACTACCGGCGGGCCGGCATCTACGCGGCGGCGGCCCTGGTCCTCGTCGCCGTCGGCGCCTACTACGCCTGGGATGCCCGCACGCAAGACAACGACGAGATCGCGGCCATTCGCGGCTCGCTCGAAAGCACCCAGGATAAACTGGACAAGATCAAGCAGAAACAGGCAGTCGTCGATGCCATCTGGCAGTGGGAAACCGACAACGTCAACTGGCTCGACGAACTGTACGACTTGACCCGGCGGTTTCCCGGCGGGCGGGATGCCATCATCCGGCGGCTGGCAGTCTCCACCGCCGGGGCCGGCCAGCTGGTGGTCAACCTGAGTGTCGAGGTGCGCGACCCGGCCGTCATCACACAGCTCGGCGAGCAGCTCCGCGACGCCTTCCACGATGTCCGCAGCACTAACGTCGCGGAACAGACAGGATCGAGCGATTACCCCTGGCGCTTCGAAACGCAGATCACCCTGCGCAAACGCGATGTGGATGACTACCGCAAGAACGTGCCGAGCACCTCGCCCGAAGGGGACGGCGACATTGCGGTGCACCCCGTGATGACCGTCGAGAAGAAGTAGGCGACCGATGAGTATTCCAAGAAACCGCTTGCTGCTGATCGCTCTGGGACTCGTGGGCCTCTTCTTCGCAGGAGAGTGGGCCTTCCGCACGTTCTACGAGGAACCTGCGCAGGAACGTGAACGGACCAAGGATCGGCTCACCAAGAGCCTGGACGACGCCCGGCGCGAGTTGGCCAAGGCAAAGAACGTCGGCGAGCAGCTGGAGCAACTCGAACAGAAGTCGCTCCCCTGGGACGCGGAAATGGCCCGTGCCCGGTACCAGGACTGGCTGTTGCAGCTGGCCAAGGACGCCAAACTCACGAACACCAGTGTGGATTCGGGGGAGCCGATGGCAGTTACAGCGGGCGGTCGCCGCGGCAGGCGACCCATGGAAATGTACAAGCGGTTCACCTTCTCCCTCAACAGCCGCGGCGACCTGACCCAAGTGACCAAGTTCCTCTACGACTTCTATCGCGCGGGCCATCTGCACAAGATCCGAACGATGTCGCTCAATCCGAGCGGACAGGGACAGCAGGTGGGGTTGAGCCTGTCGATCGAAGCGCTGGCCCTCCCCAATGCCGACCGGGAAGCCGAATTGACGACCCTGGTGTCCGAGCAGCTGGCCCTGGCGGACATGCGCGACTACCAGATGATCGCCCAGCGGAATTTCTTCAGCAGCAGCGGCACCGCCTCGGCCTGGAAACAGATTCAACTGTCGGCCATCACCTCGGATATCCACGGGACGGCGGAAGCCTGGTTCGCCGTCGGCCCCGAAGGCAAAACACAGATCCTCCAGCCGGGCCAGACGTTGACCATCTCCGCCTCCGAAGTGCGGGTCGTCAGTCTCGACGAGCGGACCGCCACCATCAGTATTGATGGACGGCTCCATCAGATCGCCATCGGCCAGAATCTCACCGAAGCTGTTGCGGTGGCTGGAGAGTAGCCCGGGGGATGCCCGAGCGCCGAATGACGAATGACGAATGAGACGTGTGGCACGGCTTACTTGTTAGCCGTGCTAGTCGAGCGCAAGGACGAGGGGGGCGAGCACGAGCGCGAGCACGAGGGGGGCGAGCACGATACCAGCACGAGGGGGGCGAGCACGATACCAGCACGAGGGGAAAGAAGACCTGTCAGCCCCCCCCTGCCCTCCCCTTCTTCTCCACTTTCCCGCCCCCGATTTCCGGATTGACCAGAGTCGATGAATCGACTACTGTCCCGCGGCTTGTCGTGGCGTGAGCGAGCTATCGCGCGCCGAATCACCCTACACGACGATCACCCAAGGGACTGGGTACCGTGTCAAGGTTCTTGAAATACCGATCAATTCTCCTTGCATTGTGCCTGCTTGTCACGATCGGTGGCGGGGCGGCATTGGTGTTTGGCCAGGCTGCCCGGAAAGGGGAATACGAGGTGTATCCGTGCCGGCACAAGTCGGCGCGGGAAGTCGAACGGTTGTTGTCCGATCTGCTGCCGGCAGATGCGAATGTGCATCTGGTCGTTGACGAGAAGTCCAACGCCTTGCTGTTGCGTGGTCCGAAAGAGGCTCAGCAGGTGGCGCGGACGCTGTTGCAGCATGTCGATCGGCCAGAAGTGGCCCCGGCCCCGAGCGCGCCGCAGGCGGCGACCACGGAGGTGAAGGCCTACACGGCAGCGGCGGACGAGCTCGATCGATCGTTGGCTCTGGTCCGGTCGATCTGTGGCGACCGGAGCGACGTGCGGGTGACGGTGTCGCGTGACACACAGCAGATCATCGTCTTGGCGCCGGCGGAGTTGCAGGCGGCGATTGCGGCCCGGCTGCCCCAGGCGGCACCGGCGGTGCCCGCGGAGCCGGTCGTGCCGGCGGGGCACACGGCTGCTGCGGCCAACGCGGACATCCAGCGCGTGTTGCCGTTGCGTTCCCTCGACGCCGCCGGAATGGAGCAGCGGCTGATCGCGCTGTTCGGGCGCCGGTTGCGGGTGAACCAGCGGGATGGGGCGGCGGTGTACGTGCTGCCCGTCACGTCGCAGCGGGTGCTGGAGTTCTCGCTGGATCCCACGCGGCGGGCCGTGTACGCTCGCGGTCCGGAGCGGCTGGTCGCTCAGTTCGCCACACTGGTCGATGCGCTGGATGCCGGCGGGCAACCGGGCCAGAAGACCCGGGCACTGCACGTCGAGCGTGCGGCGCCGGATCAGCTGCAGGAAGCGGTCGATGCGTATCGCGGGCGTAGTCCGGCGGATCAGCCGACCGATAAGAGTCGCCAGGACCAGTCGCGCAATGGCAGCCCGGTCGCGACCCAACCCGTGCAGCTGGTTAACTATCTGCAACAGGCGGGGCCGGATGGGAATGCGGCAGCGGGGCAGGCAGCGTCAGACCCGGACCTGGGCACGGTGGTGCCGAACGTTTCGGGGCTGGAAGGCCTGGACGTGCAGACGCTGCCGGATCTGGATGTAATCATCCTGCGTGGCCGGGACCAGGACGTGGATCAGCT
>DAISIS010000320.1:0-6640 GCA_036821925.1 Pirellulaceae bacterium | reverse complement strand
GCTCGTACAGCACGTTGTCGGCGCCCGCATAGTCGGGTTGTTCAGTGAGGAGGGTCGTCAGGGTTTGAGCCGCCTTCGCGAACTCGCCCTGCGCCGACTCGGCCAGGCCGCGTTCGTAGAGCGCATCCGCGCGCTGAGCGTGTTGCGGACTGGCGGTCAGGAACTGGTCGATATCGGCGATGGCTTCCGCGTACTTCTGCTGCTGGCGAAGGGACATGCCGCGTGCCAACAGCGCGTCACTGCGCAGCGGGTGATCCGGGTGCTGATCGATCAGCGCCGTGAGACTGGCCACCGCCACATCGTACTGGCCGGCCTTGAGTGCCGCCCAGCCTTGGCCATAGAGCGCATACGGGAGATACGTCGACTGCGGAAACTTCTCGATCACCTGGCCGTAGGCGGCGATCGCCTCGGCAAACCGGTCGGCCGCATAGCGGCACTCCCCCAGCTGGTAATACACCTGATCGGCCAGCGTGGTGGCCGGATGAGCCTGGAGCAGTGTCTCGAGTGTGGCCAGCGCCTGTTCGGTCTGCTCGAGCTTGCTCTG
This sequence comes from Pirellulaceae bacterium, assembly GCA_036821925.1. GTDB lineage: Bacteria > Planctomycetota > Planctomycetia > Pirellulales > Pirellulaceae > JAAYDI01. The sequence continues at coordinate 6,096 of DAISIS010000320.1, read as the reverse complement.
TGTCCGGGCCAGGTACAGGAGGGTCTCGTCGGCCTGCCGCCACGTGGCGCTGGCCGCCATCGCCGCCTGCAGCTGGGCCGCCGCCTCGTGGAACTGGCCCAGCTGGAAGTGACTCAGCCCGATCAGATAACAGGCTTCCGCTTTCTGGTCTGGCGAGGTCTGCTGGGGGGCGAGTGGCAGGAGCAGGTCGATCACCGCCTGGTAGTTCTGCTGCAGGTAGCTGGCCAGCGCCAGGCGAATCTGCCACAGGCTCTTGTCCGGATGCTCGGCGGTGGCATCGATCAGCGCGCGATAGAGTGTGGCGGCCTGCGCGTAGTCCTTCTTCTGGATCTGGCACTCGGCGACGATGTATCGGGCGTCGGGTGCGAGCGCATGTTCGGCGAACGCCTGCTGGAACTGGGCGGCCAGGTCCAGGGCCTGATCGTACTGTTTGAGTTCCAGGGCAGCGAACGCGGCGTTGTAGAGGGCCAGCGCGGCCACCTCGTGCTCGGGATGCGTTTTGTAGACCGCCAGGTATTCGTGCAGGGCGTCGGCCTGGCGCCCCTCGATTTCGTACAGGGCATCGGCCCGATCCAGCTGCACGTTGGCTGCGAACGGGCTGGCACCGACCTGTGGCATGATCTTGTCACAGAGTGCCAGCGCCTGGTCCGGGTGCTTGGCGCGCAGGTGGATGCGGCACAGCCAGTGGGCGGCCTCCACCGCCGGCTCGCCCCCCGCCGCCACAACCTTGTCCAGCCAGACGGCCGCCTGGTCATACTGCTCAGCGCGATAGTAACAGCGGCCGGCCGCCAGCGTCGCCTCGGGAACCTCCGCAGACTGCGGGAAGCGCTCGGTCAGCGAGACGTAGAGCGCAGCGGCCTGGGGGAGGTTGTCCAGCCGCGTCGCGCAGTACGCCTGCCGCAGGAGCGCGTGATCGGCGGCCGCAAACCCTTCGACGCCGGCCACCGCTGCGAACATTTCCCCCGCCAGCGCCGCGTCACCCTGCTGCAGCACCGTCTCGGCTTTCCGCATCTGCACTTCCGTGACCAGTTCGTCCGTGGGGTATCCCTCGAGGAACATATCGTACGCTTTGCTGGCCTGCGCCCATTCGGCCATTTCTTCGAGCGTCACGCCCAGGGCATAGAGCGCATCGGACCGCAACTTGGATTCGGGAAACCCGGTCACCAGCTTGCCGTACGCCAGCGCCGCCTCCTTGCGTTTGCCCACCGCATAGAGCGACTCGGCCTCAAAGAACAACGCCTGCTCGACATGCTTCCCCTTGGGATGGTCGGCCGCGAGCTTCCCAAACGTCTCGGCCGCCAGTGGGTACTGAGCCGCATCGCCGGCGGTGGCCAGCGAGTAGTGGCACCAGCCGAGATTCAGGCAGGTCTCTTCCATCTGTTCGAACTGGGGATATTTCGTCACCACCTGCCGGAACGACTCGGCCGCCTTGGCATACTGTTTCAGCTGCAGCTGGCAGACGCCCAGGTAGTGCAGGGCCTTGGGCGCCAGCGGATCGGACCCGAAGCGATCCAGGAATCGCGTCCACTCTTCCACGGCCACATCAAATGCGCCGTTGTTCTGGTAATTCGCCGCGTCGGTGTACATGCTGAGCGCCTCGGGGGACGACTGAGCGGGCGACTCGGCCGCCGGCTTCTTCTCCTCCTGAGCTGCCAGCCCGCTGCCCGTTCCCAGCCCCCCCCAGACCGCAATCGCCCCCGTAGCCGCCGCGAGCAGGGAGACACGAAATGTACGCAACATTGCTACTCCTTCACCCAACCACGCCACCGTTTCCAGGCCCGCGCACCCGTCCGATTATGGAGCGGCGTGCCGCGCCGTGATGTCGTTGTCCTGTTCGATTCAGTGTACCGATGTATTGGGGGAGGGAGTAGGGAGCAGGACGGATTGGGTGCAGCCATCTCCGCTGGACCCTGCCCTGCGTGGCTACTCCTTGCTGTCACCCTCCCGACCAAGTACGCTTGAAAGACATGTCGCGTCGGGCCGCGGGCCTGACCGTTCGGTCCCGCACTCTCAGGGCTGTGGCACCTCGTGACAAAAGTCTTGGTAACCGGTGGCGCTGGTTTCATTGGTTCTCATCTGACCGAGAAACTGCTGGAGCGCGGCGACGAAGTGATCGTGGTGGACGACGAGTCGACCGGGCGGTACGAGAACCTCGCGGCCGTGCACAACCATCCGCGGCTGACCTATGTGCGGGGCTCGATCGGCGATGAGTCGCTGGTGCAGCGTGTGGTGGGCGAGGTGGATCAGATCTACCACCTGGCGGCCGCGGTCGGCGTCGCGCTCATCGCGCGGGAGCCGATCCAGACGATCGAGCGGAACATCTATCCCACGCAGCTGCTGCTGGACAAGGTGCGTGCGCGCGTGGCGGGTGGGGAATCGGTGAAGGTGTTCCTGGCCAGCACGAGCGAAGTGTACGGGAAGAACCCCAAGCCGCTGTGGGATGAGGACGACGACCTGGTGTTCGGCGCGACGACCAAGGCTCGCTGGTCGTATGGCGCGTCGAAGGCGATCGACGAGTTCCTGGCGCTGGCCTGCTGGCGCCAGTCGCAAGTGCCCGTGGTGATTGGGCGGTTCTTCAACGTGGTGGGTCCGCGCCAGTCGGGCGCCTACGGCATGGTGCTGCCGCGGTTCGTCGCGGCCGCTCGATCGGGCGAGCCGCTGGTGGTGCACGACGACGGGCACCAGGTCCGCTGTTTCGCCCATGTGCAGGACGTGATCGCAACCGTGATGGCCTTGATGGCCGAACCGCGTGCGGTCGGCCGCGTGTTCAACATCGGCAGCGACTACCCGATTTCAATTCTCGAGCTCGCCCAGCGGGTCGTGCGGATTTCCGGGTCCAGGTCCGGCATCGAGTTCCAGAGTTACACGGACGCCTACGACCGGGATTTCGAGGACGTGCGGCGCCGCGTGCCGAATCTGGCACGCGTCCGGGCCGCCATCGAGTACCGGCCGGCGTACGATCTGGACGGGATCATCCGCCAGCTTGTGGAGTCCACGCCGTAGGCCGCACGCTGCGGGAGACGTCAGAAGCGGTCCGCCGCAGCCAACTCAGCACCATCCACCGGCCGCCTGCCGCCCCCCCACTTCCGGACGATATTCTTGACATTTCCGGTCCGGGAGAGTCGAATCAAGGTGTTGCCCGAAATTCACTTGCGAACGCTCAGCAGGGGCTCCGCTGGCGGAGCCCGCGCTGAGCGTATGTCGGCAACGTCTTATCTGCCGGCGCAGTCGCGCTGCACCTTGCGCGTCCACGACTTGACAGACACGAGGCACAGGCGAGGAGAGGCTCCATGAGGTCACTACGCGGTTTTCGCCGATCAACTCGCAGGGGTCCGTGGCTCCCATCAAGGAACTGTACGATGCGCACATGTCGCGGCTTTACGCTGGTCGAATTGCTGGTTGCCATGACCTTGTCGCTGATCATTATCTTGGCCGTGACACAGGTCTTTCGGCTGGTGGGTGACAGCGTGCTGGCCGGCCGGGCGGTGGTGGAGATGTCCAGCCAGCTGCGAACGGCCACGGACCAGCTGCAACGCGATCTGAGCGGGATCACGGTGCCGGTCCGGCCGTGGGCGGCGCCGGCGACCGGCAGCGGGTATTTCGAGTACTACGAAGGCCCGTTCTGGGACCTGGGATTGGGGCCGGCGGCCGCGGCCGCTGCGCCGACCCCGCGCATCCGGCCGTGGTTCGGGGAATCCAGCATGGGCGACATCGACGATGTGCTGATGTTCACGTCCTGCACGACCGATGCACCGTTTGTGGGTCAGGTCATGGCGTCGCTGGACCTTTCGAATCCCGGCAACGTGCGGCTGTACATCGACGCGGCCAATCCGACGCATCGCGAGACGATCGAGTCGCGTGTGGCCGAGGTGGTGTGGTTCACCCGGTTCAACGATCGCAACGGCAACGGTCAGCCGGATACGGGCGAAGTGACACTCCATCGACGCACCTTTCTGGTGTTGCCCAACCTGGATCTCACCGACTCGACCATCCAGGCCCTCTCGCCGTTGCAGTTCCACAGCGCGTTCGACATCTCGGTGCGCACGACAATGACCAGCGCCAACACGTGGGCCCGCCTGGCCAACTCGCTCGAGGACCTGACGCGGCGGGAGAGTCGGATTGCCCACGATGTCTCGGGCTCTTACCCGCTGCTCAATACCCCGAACCGCCAGTTCCCGTCGCTGTTCTGGCGCGGGCTGCTGGCGCCCCAGGGTGCGGTGCCGACCCCCGGTTCGGACAACCAGTGGGGGGTGGCAGGTGTGGATGATGATGGCAACGGCACGGCAGACGATGTGAGTGAAGCGGGCCACTTCGGCAGCGACGATCTCATGCGGCCGATCGACCTGGCGGTCCCCCCCTGGCCCCCTTCGCTGGTCAGCCGCGAGGTGTACGCCGAGTCGTACGGCAGCGACGTGGTGCTGGCGAACCTGGCCGCGTTCGATGTCCGAGCGTACGATCCGGCGGTACCGATCTACCAGGCCGTGTCGGGGTCTGATCCGGTGTTGCCCGGCGATCCCGGCTACGTGGTGACCGGCTCGCCTCCGCTACTGGGAAATGGCGGCTATGTCGACTTGTTTTACCGGCGTTATGTCGGCGGGGGCTCGTCCGTGTTCGCCGATCTGCCTTTGCCCCGATCGGGGATGCAGCTGTATCTGCCGGTGTTCTGGGGTCAGCAGCAGTACCCGGCTGTGTACGACACCTGGTCGCTGGACTACGAACGCAACGGGATCGACGAGGACGGGCTGCTCGGCCTGGACGCCACAGGGCTGGTGGATCAGGGGAGCAACGGCATTGACGACGACGGCGTCAACGGTGTGGACGACGCGGGTGAGCGCGAGACATCGCCCCCCTACCCTGCTCCGCTGCGCGGCATCCAGGTGCGAATCCGCATCGTCGACCGGGACACGCGTCAGGTCCGGCAGATGACCGTGACGTCGGACTTTGTGCCGGAATGAATTTGAATGACGAATGACGAGATACCCAAGCACGGGGGGAATGACGAATGACGAAATACCCAAGCACGAGGGGAATGTCTAATGACGAAATACCCAAGCACGAAGGAATGACGAATGTCTAGTGACGAGTGACAGGGTGCAATGCGGTGTGGGTCCCTTTCCGCCTCTGCCGCTGATCATTCGTCATTCCTTCGTGCTTCCGTCATTCGTCCTTCCTTCGTGCTTGGGTATTTCGTCATTAGACCTTCCCCTCGTGCTTGGGTATTTCGTCATTCGTCATTCCTTCGTGCTTGGGTATTTCGTCATTAGACCTTCCCCCCCGTGCTTGGGTATCTCGTCATTAGACCTTCCCTTCGTGCTTGGGTATCTCGTCATTCGTCATTCCTTCCTCCTTGGGTATCTCGTCATTCGTCATTCCCTCCCCCCTGCCATTTCGGCAGCGCGCAGGTTCCGAAACGACAGGTTGGTCGTCGGATCGTGTCCCTGGATCATGATGGTGCCGGGATCGAGGCGCAGTCCTTTCCGCGGGTTGGGATCTGCGGGGCGGGTATCGGTCCAATCGGTGACCTGGTAGCCGTTGACCCAGACGGCCACGTGAGGGCCGTGGGCGACGATGGTTTTGTGGAACCACTGGAGATCGTCGGCGACGACGCGGCGGGCATCGACGCGGCGAAAGATGCCGCCGGTGCCGCAGTCGGCCGGTTGCGTACGGTCGCCGTTCTTGAACACGTTGTGAATCTGGCTTTCGTAGCCGTTCATATCTTCACCCGGCACGCACCGGAAGAAGATGCCCGAGTTCAGCCCCGGGGCATGGCTGATGCACTCCAGCTGCAGCAGGAAGTCGCCGTACTGTTTTTCCGACTCCAGCTGCCCGCGCCCGTTCTGGACGTTCAGGGTTCCATCCTCGGTCACCGTGAACCGGCTAGCCAGTTCCGGGTACTCCTTCCACCCCGTGAGATCGCGGCCGTTGAAGATAGCTTCCAGTCCCAGCGGGCGGAGGCGGATATTGCGGAACGCGATCCGGCCCTGGTTGTGCTGCAGCCCGACATGGCCGCGCAGCAGCGGCTGGGGGTCGGTGTAGTCGAGCACCTGTTGGCCGTCGAGCCAGACGACGATGTGGCCGGCCTGCACGTGCACCTCG
>DAISIS010000319.1:0-6654 GCA_036821925.1 Pirellulaceae bacterium | reverse complement strand
GCAGAACTGCGCGCGAAGGTCAAGTTCCTGCGGGTGATCCAACAGGATTCCTCCACCTTCTCACTCGGCTACAAGGCTCAGCAGGTCGGCGACCCACATACCCAGCCGAATATGCTCGGCGGCCCCCCGCTGTCGCTGACGGTGGTCGACGGCATCAAACGCATCCTGGGCACTGCGTCGATTGAATCGGACGGTTCCGTGTGCCTGGAAGTGCCGCCCTGTCGTGCGCTGCATTTTCAGCTGCTGGATGATCATCAGCGCGCGCTTCAGACTATGCGTTCGTTTGCCAACCTGATGCCAGGCGAACGGAGAGGTTGCGTGGGTTGTCACGAGATGCACAGCGTGACGCCCTCGCGAGGGACGGCCGTGGCGCTGCGCAAAGTGCCGCAGCAACTTGTGCCGCCCCCCTGGGGCAGCAACTACACACTGGCGTACGAACGGGATATTCAGCCGATTCTCGACCGCAATTGCGGCACGTGCCACCAGGGCCAGGGCGAGGCGCGAGCGCGATACGATCTCACGCTGCGTGCGGGGGCCGGCATATTTCGAGAACCTTATGTGACGCTGGTATTGGGGGATGTAAATGATCCCAGCGCGTTCGTGCTGCCGCCGGTCGGCGTGCCCGGCGGGTGGGCCGGCACGCTTATTCCAGTCGCCATGCCGCCCGAGACCATGCTGAAAACCACGCCTCCCATGACCACTCTTTCCTATCGTAGCCCGTTGATCGAGTTGGCCATGAGCGGCACGCACTACGACGTCACGCTGGATGAACTGTCTCTGCAGAAACTCATGGCATGGATCGATCTGCTGTGCCCTTACCGCGGCGAGCCCGAGATCCGTGCCATGCCCGATCCGGACCCGGCACCGTTTATCGCCGAGCGATGGCCGATCATCCCGCGCATGTGTTCCGCCCCGATCGTCAAACGTGAATACGCGCAGGACGACTATTCCTGCCAGGAGGATCGATTGCAGAAGGATGCATCCGGCACCTTCGTGCCGCCCGTGGTGTTCAAAGACGGCGTGCGCAGCGAACCAGAACGCACGCGCTGAGTGTCAGTGAAAGCACGAATCACTTTGCGCCGACATCCGACGCAGCGGATACAATACGTGGATGGTTTCCGCAACGGCGTCCACCAAATGCCAACGTTGTTCCTGCTCGACAGTCGAGGAACGTGTCCATGAGATGCTCGCGATCAGTCTTTCTCGCGGTGTCGGCTACCACGATCTTCAGTCTTGGAGTGAGGGCTGCAGAGCCTGACGCCACGCTCCGCACCGACTACAAGTATGCGTGGCCGCGTCAGCACCAACTCGTTCTCGATGGCACGTGGCAACTCGCCTGCAGCGAGTTGCCCGAAACGGTGGCCTTGCCCGAGAACCTTGACGGTCTGGATTGGTTTGAGGCGGAACTGCCCACGGGTGTCCACTGGGCGTTGTACCGCGCCGGCAAGGCGGGCCATCCCTACGTGGGACTCAACGCCGCGGACATGCGTTGGGTGGAAGACAAGGCCTGGTGGTTCCGTAAGCAGTTCACGGTGCCGGAGTGGTTTTCAGGCAAGTACGTGCGGTTGGTTGTCGAGGGCACCGACTACTACGGCCATTACTGGCTCAACGGCACCTACCTGGGCCGCAGTGAAGGAGCTTTCGGCGCTGCCAAGATGGCGGCCTCCGGCCTGCAGACCGCAGGCGAGAATGAGCTGATTGTTCGTGTTGAGTGCGGAGGCTACAAGCTCGGCAGAGCAGGGGGCGCCCCGCAGGCGTCCCTGGTGAAGTCCGAACTGTGGTCAGGATGGAGTCTGGGCGCCCACGACCTGAACAGTGTCGGCATCTGGCAACCGTTGCGGCTGGTCGCCAGTGGCTGGCCGTGTCTCGAGCGACCCTTCGTGCGCACCATCACGCTTGGTGACGGTGTGGCCACGATTCGCACGACGGTCGAGGTCTGTTCGTTGCAGGATTTGGATGCCGACTGCGATGTGACGGTTCGGATTCGTGGTGTGGGCTTCGAATGTCATGCCGAGGACGCTACGGCCCGTGTGCGGCCACTGTCCAACACAGTGCTGGTCGACATGGACAGCGAAGTCCCCACGCCGCGGCTCTGGTGGCCGAACGGATTGGGCGAGCAGGCGATGTACGAGTCCGAGATTACGATCTCGCAGGCGGGACGGCAAATAGACCGACTGGTGGTGCCGTTTGGAATCCGCACGGTCGAGCGTGAGAGTGCCGGCGCCCCGCGAACTGATTACGCTCAGACGCCCTGGGTGTTTCACGTCAACGGCCAGCCGATGTTTGTGAAAGGGACCAATTGGATGCCAATCGACGCCCTGGGCGACGTTTCGCCAGAACGCTACGAGTGGCACCTCGCGCTGGCCCGCGACGCCGGCATCCAGATGATTCGCGTGTGGGGGGGCGGCATTTTCGAGCCCGATGTGTTCTACGAGCTTTGTGACCGCTATGGGATCATGGTCTGGCAGGATTTCCCTCTGAATTGCGGTTGGCAGGCCTCCAAGATCGACCGCAATCTCTGGAAGCATACCGTCATGTGGACCATCTTCCGGCTACGGAATCACCCCTCGCTGGTCTTCTGGTGCGGCGGCAACGAGTTCTCACCGGACGATCCCGCCAACAGCGACTTGGTGGGCACGTTGGGCCGATACACGCGAACCCTGGACGGTACGCGTCCGTTCATGGGAGCTTCGCCGGACGAGGGCGATTTTCATGGCTACCCGCAATGGGACGCCTCCGAGTGCTGGAATTCCGAGTTGGTGCGAGGTCCGTTTGCCAGTGAATGGGGTTCGCACGGCATGCCCAGTGCCCAGACCTATCGCGAAATTGTCGGCGCCCGGGAGGCGGAGGCTGTCATCGGGCCGACGGTGCTGCAGATGGACAAGAAGCTCATGGATGAGCAATTCCCCGAAATCGCATATCACTGGGTCGAGTTCAGCGCGGACCGGCTGCCGCAGATGCTGTCGCGCGGATCGGCTTACGACGATCTGGCAACCGTGCCGCTGGAGCGTTTCGCAGAGGCGATCGCGGCAGGTTCGGCCGAGTTCTACAAGTACTCCGCCGAGGCCGCACGATCCGGTTATCCGCGCAATGGCGGCTTGCTGTTTTGGGTGTGGAAGCGTCCCTGGCCGATCGTGGGCGTTCAGATTTGCGACGGCTTGGGCCAACCGCTCGCGGTGTACTATGACGTGAAGCGAGCCTACAGTTCGTTGTGGCCCTGTTTGGTGCCACCGCACCTGAACTACGTACCGGGAGACAACGTGGAGATGAAAACGCTTGTATTCTCGGAGGTGCACCATGCCGACATCCAAGGGGCGCGCCTGACAGTGAGACTGATCGATCCGCAACTCCGCCAGCGGCGGGTCTGGAACGAGGGGCCCGCGATTGATATACCGGCCGGTCCGCACAGCGTGGCCGGTCCCACCATTGGCTTCACAGTGCCGGACGATTTCACCCGTTCCTTCTTTTTCCTGGTCATCGAGCTTGACGATGCCGCGGGCAACCTGGTCGCCCGGAACGTCTACCCGTTCCGCTGTCCGCCGCAATTGGAGAACGACGCCTGGCGCGAGAAGTATCGCAGCGAGGCCAGGCCGGGACTGCAACTCACCGCAGGTCCCTGGCTGCGGCCTCAGTTGCTGAAATTGCCTACTGCGTTAGCTGCCAAGATCATTGTTGCCGAGCAAGAGAGCGACACACGCGGGCGGCTTGTAGTCGCCGTCGAAAACACCGGCGGCCGGCCGGCCGTCATGACCAACATTCACGTCGCCGGTCGCCTGCGCTACGTTGCCGACGACGCGTTCTTCTGGCTGGAGCCGGGCGAGCGGCGCGAGATTGAGCTGCGACTCCGCCTGCTGCCGGGCGAGTCTCCGAAAGATCTGGAAGTCTCTGCTCGTGCGTGGAACTGCGATCCGGGCTGCAAGCAGACGGCGTCACTCAGGTGCCTGGAACGAGACAGTCCGTGAGCTGCGGAGGGGGGCAGCGATCACGTGACATACCGCCGGCCGGCCCACTCACGTTCCGAGATCCTTTCGCAGGTGATTCCGTCCAGCGGGCATCCAGGCTAGGTACCGAAGAAGAGACGCGGGTCGAGGCGGTTGGCCTGGTAACCGATCACGTCACGTTCGACGGCGCAGGTCAAGGGGAAATGCCACCGGCAGCTCAGACACTGCCCGACCACTTCCGTTTCCGCGTCCGACCAGTTGCAGTCCAGACAGCGGCACGGCCCGTTGTGGCGGGCGAATCCGCCCTGTTCCGGCATCTCGAGCATGCCGCACTTCGGGCAGACGATGCGTCCATCCCGTTCGAATTCGCTGATCAGACCCAGGTAGGCACAGTCGGCGTGCAGGATCAGCGGCTGGCTGGCGATGTGGATCGAGCCGCACGAACGGCAGCCGCGGCGGAACGTCGGGAGGGACTCGCACTTGGGGCAGACATAGACACGGTCGACCAGCACTGGGCGCAGCACACCGAGTTCCGCCCACTTGATGAGCGCCTCGGTCGGCAGCCCGGTCGCAAACCGATGGCTGGTGGTGTGGAGCGAGGGAACCAGGTTCTCGTCGCGGAGCAGTTCCCGGTCGGCCGGCGCAAACTGCGCGCCGACATGCAGGCGGCCGCCCTCGTGCGTGCAGTGCTGGACCTGAACCGTGGCAAAATACAGCGCCCCATCGTCTCCCTCGATGCCGGCCAGCAGCAGCTGGCTGGGCAGCTCCGAGAGATGTCCGAGTTCGAACCCGATGCCGGACGTGCTGATGTCGACCGTCAACCCCTCCGCACGCACGGAGTGGTCAGGAGTCAGGTCGGCTCGGATGGGAATGGCCACGGCGGATTTCGTGACGTAGTAACGCGGGTTGCGCTGCTGGAACACGCGCAGGGTGGAGATGGTGTTCGCACTCGCGGCTGCTGTGTGATCGTCTTCCGGTGTGTCCGCGCCGCGCACCGCGTGCCACTTGCGGGCAAAGGCGACACGTATCGAACGAATCAACGCGGGGGACATGCCACGCGTGTCGTCCAGGCAGTCGTCAGCGCCGTGCCGGACGGCTTCGACCAGGAATTCGGATTCGGCCCCCGAGGCGCTGAAGAACACGTGCGCATCGGGGGCGAAGGCGCGCAGCGCGGTGATCAGGTCTAGCGCCTCGGCGCTGCAGTCTTCCAGCCGCACCACCACGACATCCACGTTCGTCCCGCTCAGGTGCTGCACGGCTTCGCGCATCCCTGGCACACACTGGATCTCCACTGGCAGATCGAAACCGCCGGTGCGGATCAGTGTTTCGTGCGGCGCGACCTCCTCCAGCGGGTCGATGCACAGGACGTGGATCATGGGACCCGCCGGCACTGGCGACGCCCCCGCGGCGGGAGCCCGCGCCGTTGTGAGCAGCGCGTCGAGTGCCGGAATGGTCGCCGCGACATAGCCCATCGTCCCGACCGTCTGGTTCAGGAAGGCACGCGTGTCGTGCCGCGCCGCCGCCATGCGGACCCGCTTCATCAGGAAGTCCGTGTCACACTCGTTCCGCAGGCAGACGTCGTCGGCGCCCGACTCGATCAGCCGGCTGGCGGAGTCCACATCCTCGAGCGACGTGACGGCTACCACCGGGCGGCCGTTGAGGCAACGCGCTGTACGGCGGCAGATGCCCGCCAGGTCGTGGTGTTCTTGCCGCAGGTCAAGCAGCAGGGCGTCGTATTTGAACTTGCCATTGCTGGTGACCAACTGCTCGAACGTCTGCAGGCTCATCCGCTCGCACTGCGCGCCGTAGTCCGCGGCCAGCGCAGCTGCCAGCCGCTCGGCAAAGGCGCTCTTGGTTTCCAGCAATAACAGACGCAACATAAATGTATTACAGGCTCGCCGCCTATCCCGCTGTGACAGGCTCGCCGCCTGTATGAGTCAGCCGTCCCGTACCACATAAGTGCACACTCAAGCGTAGCTTGCAGCGATCTGACACCGCCGGAAATCGGCCGGCAGCGGCCGCAGGAACTGCGGCGTCCCGGAAGACCTGGGGGCGTGGCAGCGGGGCCAGCTGGGGTGCCGTCGCCGTTACAGGCCGTACAGGTGTCCCGCGCACGCACGACCGGCACCGGCGTGAAGAACGCACTGCAGAGGCGCCGCACCGCACCCCGCGCTGCGCCGCACCGCCTGCCGCCGAGCGGCTCCGGCCCGGTCCCGTCATCCCCACAGCAGCCCGGCGTAGCCGACGACGCGGTCGCGGCTGCCCCCGGCGTCGGCGCTCGTCGCATACGCGACTTCCCGGCACGCTGTCCGTTGCCCCAGCCGGCGCAGCGCTTCGAGCGCGACCACGGCAGGCAGCAGGCCACACATGCTGATGTCCTGGTCGCGCACAGTCGCATACAGCTGCACTGGGTCGCAGGTTCGGATCGCATCGAGGGCCAGGCGATCGAGCCGGCGGTTCTCGTCGATCGGTGCGTAATGGTTCAGGTCGGACGAGATGACCAGGAGCGGCTGCGGATCCTCAGCGCGCAGGACGTCAGCCAGCAGCCGGCCGAACTGCTGGCAGTGTTCCAGGTCGCCGTCCCCGATGACGATACCCACCACGGCGGCGGCAGGTGCCAGGCGCGCGAGCACGGGGAGCTGCACTTCGATGGCATGTTCGTCCTGATGCGCCGCGGCGTCCAGCTGCAGTCCGGGGATGGCGGCCGCCAGGC
>DAISIS010000318.1:5370-6673 GCA_036821925.1 Pirellulaceae bacterium | reverse complement strand
TGTACAGCTGCGGTGCAATCGCGCACCAGCCCTCGATGTCCTTGCGGAAGGTCTCGTTCTGGGCGCCGCTCTCCAGCGGCTGGGCGGAGGAGGCTTCGATCGAGCACAGCCGCACCATGACATTGTTGCGGGGCCTGGCGAGCCGGGGTGGCTGGCGCGTGTACGAATACGCCAGGGTCTCGACAAACGTGCCGGGGAACTCCCGTTCAATATCCGCGGCGACAGCGTTGACGAAGCGGATGACGGGACCAGCTTCACTGCCCTCTTCGGCCAGCCATGCCTGGCACTGGGCGCACTGGCACGCTCCGCCCCAGTCGTTCTGCGAAATGGAGATCATGCCCGCCTGCGGGTCCTCGCGCAGCCATGCCAGCGCCTGCCTGGTCAACTCAGCGCGCATCTGGTCGTTGGACAAACAGAGCTGCGCGCCCTCACAGGTGCGCTGGCCATTGATCTCGCTGTACCACTCGGGATGGTCTTGGAAGTACTTGTCGGGGGGCAGGAGTTGATAGAACGTATGGCACCAGCCGAGGATGTGATAATGGCCGCCGTATTCCGGCGCAATCCGCGCGAAGTGCCCGTTGCACTTGGACCGTGCGGCATAGAGGCCATCGAGCGCGCCGCGGTAGAAGGCTTCGCGGTACTGCAGTGCGGGGACATACCGTCTGTTCAGGTCCGGGATGTCGAGGGTCGGCCGCTGCGGAACGAAACACTCGTCCGGCCGACTCCCCCACCAGCGCACACCGACAACGTCCTCGAGGAACGCGTAGACCGCATAGAGCGTTCCCCGCGGCTGTCCGCCGAGCAGATACAGCCGATCCCCCGCCGTCCGCAGGATGATGCCATCACGCTTCAGCGACGCAAGATCCTCGTCGGGGAACGCGGCCCGGAAGGCGGCCCGGAAGGCGGCTGTCTGCCCGACGAAGATCGAGCGGTGCCCCGCGGGGGCGGTCCCTTCCGTGGCGATAGGCAGATCGGCTCCCGTCACGAGTTGGAGGTGCAACTGCAGCTCTTTCGCAGCGGTCTGTTCGGGCGCGATCGCATCCGCAGCCACAACGATGGCATATGACGACTGGCCATTGGCAGCCAGGGTAACAGCCGCCGCCTGCGATCCCGTGAGCGCCGTCAGGCTCAGCACCAGGATCAGCACGACCGAAGCAGCGCGCAGCATGGTCAGTCTCCTTCCGCAGCAATACGCTTCGCCGCCGGCGGCCGGCGACCATCGGTAAAACACCGCAACCATCATAATGAATCCGGACAACCGGCGCGAGTATCGCCGCGGGAACAGGCGGAAGCAAGGGGGGGG
>DAISIS010000318.1:0-5270 GCA_036821925.1 Pirellulaceae bacterium | reverse complement strand
TGCTGGCGAAGTGACCGGCCGCCAGGGTATAAGACCGTGAACGCGCCATCTACGGAGCAGAACTGTTTCACCAGGAGAGCGAACGATGACCGCAGTCCGCTTCAGAACCGACCGGGGTCGGCAGGACATCCTTCTGCCGCGCGAGGCGACGATCCTCGCGGGCATGTTTCTGTTGTGCGGTGCCCTGCCAGCGGTCGGCGCCGGATTGTTGTACGCGGGCGATTTGCGCGCGGGCGATCTGCCGGGCGCCGGGCCGGCGGTGCTGGACACGGCCTCTCTGGACAAGCTCGAAGGCCAACCGGTGGACATCGCGCCCTGGGCTTTCGCCTGGCGGGCCGACCGCGCCGTGCAGGATCAACCCGAGGCCTGGTTTATCCCACGGCGTCTCGCACGGATCGACACCGTGTATCGAACCGCTCTCGCTCAAGTCGGCGCCGCAGCGCTCAAGAGCGAGCACTATGACATGCCGGACCTGCTCACGCCTTTGCCGCCCACCCCGCGCGGCCGCCTGGTTGCCGCGCTGCTGTGGGCGGTGCGATTGGCAGACTATCGCGTGGAGCTCTGCTGGCCGGCAGACCAGGCGGTTCCCGCGCCGGACACCGTCGAGGTGCGCGTCTATCCCACGGCTTTCGGTTGGTTTGGCTGGTGCCACGACGAGATCCTCGGCCAGCCGGAGATCTCAGCCGACGGCCGGACTTGGGTGTATGACCACGTGGGCATCGCGGAGATTCCGACCGTGGTGGGGCGCACGCACCGTCGAGGTTCCGCCACGGAAATGGTCGCCGTTTTCTGCGACGACCAGACAACTCTCAGCGGCGGCCTGCCTCCCGTGCCGAGCATTCGACTGATCAGCCCGACGGTCGGGACCTGGCAACGGATGGATGTCGAGATTGAATGGGGATTCCAGCCCGGATCTGAACAGGACGAAGTTGCGGGGCGGCTGGAATCGGATCTGAGCCTGGTGGGACCCGTTTCGTCGTTGGCCGGCGACACGGGAACAACCGTCACCGGCCGGCACGCCTGGCAGTCGCGCGGCACGCGCGCGGGACGGCGTGGGATCGTGCTGCCACTGGTGTACGTGCCCGGCGACCGTCGTGTGCTGGACACGCCCGAGGTCACAGCGTCGATCCTGTTCGATACGACGGGGCCGGGCCCCAAGGTCCCCGATCCCACGCTGGACAGCCGGGTGACGCTCTGGACGCAGGCAGGTGGAGTGACCTTTCGGCCTGTGGATGTCGCACGGGGTCCGGTGCTGATCCCGGAGCACGGCCTGTTTATCGTCAAGGCGGGCAGTGGCATGACCGCCCGGCAATTCGCGGCGGACCTGGCGGCCAGGCAGCTCAAGAGCATCCGCCAGTTGACTCGCGAGCATCGCGAAGTCGCCTCCTGGGACGAACTCCTGCAGGAAGCACGCCTGTGGCGCTGCCCGGAAGGGACCGCGCTGCCACCGTTTCCCGAGGTGGACGACCCGCCCATGCAGGTCCAGCTTTCGGACCCCCGCTGGACGGACGCCTGGCGTGCCGCTGCGCATCAACTGCGCGGCCGGCACATGTGGGGCGGCCTGGCGTTCGAAGTGGGCCGCGTAGCTCGGCAGATGGACATGGTCGGGCTGCACGACGAGTCCGACAAAGTGTATCAGCATTTTTTGAAGGCCCCGGGGGCCAAAGCCGACGGCGATTACTCCGATGGCGAGGGGGCTCTGGAATGGGCAACCAGCGTGCGGCACGGCATGGGCTACAGCCATGACGGTACGCATGCCTCGACAGGCCGACTCCTCTTCGGCATGGCCGAACGGTACTTCCTGACCGGCGACCAGGAGTGGTTTCAGCGCCATCGCGCTCGCTTGCAGGCGGCGGCCGACTGGATCATCCGCCAGCGGAATGCCTACCTGCAGGGTCTTCCCGACCGAGACAATCTGCGGGTGGCCGGTCTGATGCCACCCGTCATGCTGGGCGACTACGCGCTGCCATCCAGTGACTGGCGCTGGTATTACTGTGACAATGCCTTTTCGCTCCAGGGTCTGCAGCGCTTCGCTGAAGCGCTGGCCGAGTTCGATCCGGAGGCTGGCCAGAAATACCTTGCCGAGGCGGAAGCGTTCCGCCGAGACATCCGGCGGGCCGTCGATCGGGAAGCTGCGCTCTCGCCTGTGCGCGTCGGACGCGACGGCGTCTATCGCAGTTTCGTCCCCCTGGCCGCCTACACTCGAGGTCTGATGCTGGCTCTGGAGTATCCGTCTGTCGGACGTCCGCAGAGCGATGTGATTCTGGGGGCGTTGCCCTTGGCCGAGCCGTTTGCGGCACTGGATGCCAACGACCCCCGCATGATAGGCACGTTGGATGTGATGGAGGAGGTCGGCACCTCTGCCGGGGCCGTGCGGGAACTGGAGGAAGCACGGAAGAAGAAGGGCCTTTCCACCGCCGACGCCTGGTTCTGGCACTGCTATGGCGCCAGTCTGCCCAAAGCCTCGCACAACGCCAACATCTACCTGCTGCAAGACGATGTGCCGAACTTCCTGCGGTTCTGGATGAACTCCTATGCCATCATGGTCTTCGGCGACGGCCGGATGTCAGAGTGGGGCGCATGGGGCGACTGTGGTGCCCAGTGCGAGCATCCCGACAACGGCACTGCCGGCTGGTTCCTGGAAAACTTCCGCAACCTGCTGGTGATGGAGCAAGACGCGTCGCTGTGGATCGCCCGCGGCACACCACGGCCGTGGCTCGAGGCGGGCAAGCAGATCTCCGTCCAGAACGCGCCGACCTACTTCGGACTTGCAGCCTACGAAATCGTCTCAAACGTGGATCGCAGTACGATCACCGCGACAATCGAAATTCCTTCTCGGCGGCCGCCCCACCGGGTTCTCGTGCGGCTGCGTCATCCGCAGCAGTTACCCATCCACAGCGTCACCGTCAATGGCAAGGTTTGGACCGGATTCAACCCGGACAAGGAAGTCGTCGAACTCGTGGGATTGGCAGGACGAGTCGTCGTTGTCGCCAGCTACGGAGAATCGAAGTGACGAGCCACCCGAGACATCTCGTGCTGGTCGGACAGACTGCGGGCGCTAGTGCGCCTGCACCTGGACGCTGTCGCCCTAAGGCCACGCCAGGGCAGCTGTGGCCGACGCGATCTGCTCGGGAACCCGGTACGGAGAGATCAGCGCGACCGTCACCTGTGCTGCCCCCGGATCTTGAGGCACCGTTCCACGCAGTTCGACGGTTCGCCGGTCGCCGGGCGCCAGCGGCTCGCCCGCGTACTGCCACTCGGCCGGCAGGCCGAGCTGCTCCACATCGCCTGTCACTTCGATGCGTTGGCCGGCGCCGGCGACCCAGGGGCAGATTCCCTGGTTATGCAGCATCACGCGCAAGGTAAACGGCTCGCCCGGCCGCAACGCGTCCGTCTCGACGCGCAGCGTGCCGGCGAACTGCTTGATCTCCAGCTTCCCATCCAGCCACTGATCGTAGCCTGCCATCCACTCCTTGTATGGTTTCGTCATCCAGCGGCAGTGCGTCAACATGCCGTCCGGCGCCTGCTGCATTGCCGCGTCGTACCTGGCTGCCCAATCGTACATTTCGGCGTACCAGGCGAGCACGGCTTGACGCACGTCCGGCGGCAGTCCCTCAGGGCGATCCAGCGCATCGCGATGCGCGCGGACCTGGTCATACACCTTGGCGAACAGGTCGAGCCGGTGGAGGTGATACTCAAAGAATGGGGGATACAATCCGACGTGGCCGAGCCAGCGCTGGTGCTGGTCCTGATCGATGACCGTCTGGAGTTCGGCCAGCCCGGTCCGGAATCGTCCGACCTGGTCCACCCCTTCCTGCACCACGGCCGTCCGCGCTGCGGGGGTCAGCGCCATCCAGTCGGCTGGCGGCATGTGCAGCGCCATGATGTCCCACATCGCTTCGTACGGGTCGCTCACGGCCAAAAACGGTCCGGCAGCTGCCTGGCCAAATTCCCGCCTGCTCCATTGATAGCGGAGCGAGTTCGGCGTGGCCGTCGGTTCCCAACCGAAGAAGCCAATGGACTCCCAGGGCAGTTCACAGCCGACGTAGGCGCCGCCGATCCAGAAGCTTCCCCGGTCAGCCAGCAGTCGCTTCATGCGCGGCGCAGGAGGCACGCGGAAATTCGCGTAGAGATTGTCGAGCCAGGTATCACCCATGGGTCCCACGAACTCGTAATGGCGCGCCAAGGCCGCCACACCACTCCCGTGGCCGACGATGTAGAGGTCGTCCGGCAGAAGCGGATCGAGCTGCGGCTCGTAGTTGTCGAAATACGGGTAGACGGCCACCGCACCCGCGAAACGGTGGGTCCGCAACCAGTCGTAGATGACCAGGTACTGTTCCCACACGGGATTCTTCGTGCGCGACTGGGCCACAAACTCCCGGCACCGCTCACAGGTGCAGATACCTCCATTGTCGTCGCGCACCAGGAACAAGCCGTCGAGCGGATAGGTTTCGAGCAGTTCGCGGAAGAAGGCGTCGATATAGCGGCGGTATTCGGGGTGGGTGAAGCAGGGGATCTTGTCGCTGCCCGGTGCCATGGCCTCGGGAAACTGCCTGGCGTAGGTGGTGGGGACACAGCCGATGGGGATCCACAGCCAGACCTGACCGCCGCGGTCCTGCAGGTAGCTGGCCAGCTTCAGACCGTGTGTGCGATGGTATTCCAAGTCGGCGAACTTGGCCCCCGACGATTCGTCGTAGGCGTCCGGGTCCTCGGACCGCAGCTCCGGCATGTACTGGTAGCTCACCGGCATCTTCCAGTTGGCCCACATGCCCATGCAGGCGAACACGTTCATGCCCGAGTCGAGCAGTCCGTCGAAGACACGGCACCACTGGTCATCGTCGCCGTACGGGAAGTCCACTTCGAAGTTGCCGCCGCCGAACCCGCCGCCGCGCAGTTCCACCACGGGGTTGCGTGCGATGAGCGGCAGCCCGCCGGCAGATCCGTAGCGTTGCAGGTGCGCCGCGACGCCCCGCACTGCGCTGTAGAGCCCCAGTCGTGTGCCCGCCTGCAGCGTGTAGCCCGCGTCGTCACCAGCCGCCACATACCCGTCGCCGGAAATCCCCAGACCCGCCGCCTCTGGCACCAGTGCGAGGCGAATGGTCAATCCGGCGGCGGTCCCGTCCGGCGCAAGCTCCACGCCGGCATGCGTCAGCGCCTGCGTGAGCTCGCCGGCGACAGCGGCAGCCTGGGCGTCGTCGACAATTCGCACCGGACGCGCGATCCTGGCCGTGCGCGCCGGCAACACTTCGACGACCAGCCCCTCGTCGGCC